>JAITII010000040.1 GCA_031279515.1 Deltaproteobacteria bacterium | reverse complement strand
TAACTTTTACCAAATTATGGACTATGAGACTTTTTTTGGCCTTAGGGAAAGACCTTTCAACAATACTCTCCAGCCAAGATTCTTTTTTAATTGTGAAACTTTCCAGAGGCTTTTAGACGAGTTAACAGCTGATAGGCTGCCTAGGCAGGTCATGCTCTATGGCCCCCAAGGAGTGGGGAAAACTATGCTGTTATCGCGCCTTCCCGAGGCCTTAGCTGGACGCAAGATTCAGGTCCTTACGGTTCTGCGGGGTGGGTCTTTAAAGGGGATCTTAAAGGAGGCCCTTTTAAATCTGGGTTTAAGTGGGCGCTGCCCCCCGGAGGCCCCGGAAGAGACCTTACTGGGGTATTTCCAGAACGCGGTCACTAATTTGGTAGATGAGGGACAAAAAGTAGTTTTAGCGGTGGATGAGGCGCAACTTTTAAATAGGGAGACAATTTCGGACCTGGAGGCCCTAAGTTCCCTGGAGCCCTCTTGGAAAGGCAAGGTATCTTTAATCCTTGCTGTGGGGGTCTATGAAAAGCTCCCCTTGCCCCAGGGCGAAGATGTGCTCTTTATAGAGGCCCTACCCTATAGTGCACAAGAGACTAGCCAATATATAAACTATAGAATGACTACTGCGGGGGCCAATAAACTTATTTTTTCCAGTGAATCCCTGGAGGCCCTCTACACCTTGAGCCAGGGTCTTCCTGAGCTTTTAAATAACCTTGCGGAACGCTCCCTCATGACCGCCTGGGCAGCGGGTAAAAAACAGGTGAGCGCCCAGCACGTTACCCACGCCAAGGGGAGTCTTTTAAATCCTCTAACTGTAAATCCCCTTTTGGCTGAAAGGGCAGCTGGAAAGGACAGGCACCTTCCCAAAGTACCGCAGAGAAGACCTGTATTATTTATAGCATCCCTCATTGTTGTCCTAGCCATTTTTTCGGCCCTCATATTTTTAAAGCCAGGCGCTGCAAAGACCCCAGCTGAGACGCTAGACTTTAGGGAACTTGCCCCCAATATCACAGAAGCGGCACAGGTGGAACCGGAAACTTTAACTCCGGCAGCTGGCCCCATGATGCCACACCAGGCCCCTAACTTGGCCTTACCCTCACCCCCTGCGGCACTTATTAATCTTCCCAGAAATTCACTGGCCCTGGTGGTGGACGGGGGACTCAACATGGCTAGGCTCTGGCAAGGAAGCTTAAAGGGGCCTGGACTAAAAGCAGAAATTGCCCCGCCTGATATCCAGGACCCAGGGCTCTACCTGGTGGGAAGGCCCCAGAGCAGAACCCCTTTAATATTCCAGTTCCCACCGGCTAAGGCTATCCCAAAAGATGCCTCGGTGAAGCTCTGGAACCAGGTGGAAACCCACCTGCCCCAGGACATCTTACCTCTTATGGTGGGGGAAGGCCCCGATCTTACCACTTTTGTTGCCCCGGAATTGAAAGAGGTCCTAAGCGGCAAGCTTAGCTCCTGGACCCAGGCCCAGGAGTTCAAATTCGCTGACACCATGGCCAATTTGTATGCTGAAAAGTTCTACTTTTTTGAGCCGGGCTTTTCAGACAGGGTGATAAACAGGGAAAACTTTAGAAATGCCTTGGCCTCGGAACTAAGGAGTTCCGGAGACGTGACCCTTACGGTCTCGGAGCCTCTAATAATGTTGGACCCCAGGGACCACAAAAGGGCCTGGGCGGTCTTCAACCTCATTTACGACTCTAAATTGCGCCATGACATGGGACAGAGGACCCTTATCTTTGAGCACAACCGTTCCTCCGGAGACTGGCTCATAGTCTCAGAACTATGGATCAAAGAGGTCACCTTGAAGTGACAGAGCCCACCCAAAAAAGGTACAGGCCTGTAGCTACAAGTTTTTCCATGGGTTTTACAGCAGGGGCACCTTTTATAGTTGTGGTTACCTTAGTCCAAGCCTGGCTCAAGGACGGAAATGTTGCCATTGCCATAATTGGCCTTTTTGCCATGTGCCGCATCCCTTATAGCCTTAAGTTTATCTGGGCACCTGTCATGGACTATGTGGCGCCCTTTGGAGAGCGCCGTAGGGGATGGCTTTTCATAAGCCAGATCTCTTTGATCCTCTCTATTATCTTTTTCTCTCACATAGATGCCGCAAACCTTCCCTTGGCAATCTTAGCTACCCTTTGGCTCTCTTTTAGTTCCGCCTCCCAGGACGTATCGGTGGATGCCTATAGAAGGGAGGATCTAACTGATGAAGAGCTCCCTTTGGGCACCTCGGCCTATCTTTGGGGTTATCGCCTGGGGATGGTCATAGTCTCAGGGGGGGGACTCATCTTGGCAGACTATTGGGGCTGGGACACTGTTTTTCGCCTTACTGCTCTAGCGCTTCTATTGGGACCTATAACTCTTCTCTGGAGCCCGGAACCAGCGGCTAACAAATATAAGCCCACAAGTTTATCAGATAGCATCAAGGGTTCTTTAATAGATCTTTTCACTAGGCACAAGGCAATACTCCTTTTATTTTTTATTCTCATGTACCGCCTAGGCGAGCAGCTGGCAGTGAGCTTAAACACCGTCTTTTTTATGGAGGCGGGCTACTCTAAGACAGAAATAGGTATTGTAGTAAAAGCCTTTGGCCTCATAGCTACTCTTCTGGGCATATATCTAGCCAACATCTTTTCCCGCAAATACGGAAACATGGCTGCCTTGCGCCTCTTTGGCTGGCTGCAGTTGGGGAATATGGCAGCCTTGACTGCCGTCTGGGTACTCCCCTCAAAGATAGGCATACTGGCATTTTTTGTCACAGTGGATCACATCATAGTTGGGGGGACAGGACTTGTCTTTACGGTCTTTCTAAGTACCCAGACTAAGCTTAATTACACTGCCACCCAGTACGCCATCTTAACTAGCGTCATGGCCTTGCCCGCCAATTTTTTGGCCTCCCCAGCCGGCTGGTTGGTAGAGATCCTTGGCTGGCCAGGATTTTACCTCCTGGGAGCCGTCCTGGTCCTCCCTGGCCTTGCCCTCCTAAGAGCCCTTAAGCAATCGGGAGGGGGCCTTCCGGTTAGCCCCCGAGACTACCAAGACTAAAGTGTAGCCAAATGGCTCACAATTTAAAGACTAGAAAAAATCCTAATTTTATGAATAAAATGGACTAATATTGTTAGCCCCCTTGTTAGCTCTATTGTTAACCCCTGGGGCGCAATTAAAATATCTCTAAAGCTAGCTAAAGGCTAATATTTAACTGGGAAAATTTTTTCCCTTTAAACTAAGGTCCACTTCAAAGGACAAAATAAAGATTTTCTTGTCTTAATATACAAAATATCGTATAATGATAAAAATTTTTTCCCAGGGAAAACTCGAGCTAGCTATGGCCGCAAACTACAATTTCCGCTTCCTTGATCTCATCACAGGACTCTTTGCCGGTCTCTTGATAGTCTCAAACCTTGCCTCCACCCGCATAGTGGACTTTGGTCCCCTTACCTTTGACGCAGGCACAGTCATTTTTCCCGTAACTTATATAATCGGAGATCTCTTGACCGAGGTCTACGGCTATGCCCGCTCCAGAAGGATCATTTGGATAGCTTTTTTTACCCTTTTTCTAGCCTTTCTGTGCCTCTACCTGGTCTCTTTAATCCCGGCAAAAGACCCTAGCCAGGACGCAGCCTGGCAAGCTGTCATGGGTCTTACCCCCCGCATCTGCCTGGCAAGTCTCATAGCCTTTGCCGCTGGGGAATTTTCCAATGCCATTGTCCTTACCCGGATGAAGCAAAAATTCCCAGAGAAAGGCCTGGCAATACGATTTTTAGGATCCACCCTGGTGGGCCAAGTCTTAGATACTCTAATCTTCGTGACCATTGCCTTTCTTGGGGTCCTTCCCAAAGGTACATTAATAGCCCTTATCTACTCCAACTATATCTATAAGGTGGCTATGGAGGTGACCCTCTTACCCTTTACTGTATATCTAGCTAAAATGTTGAAATCTAAAGAAAAGAAAGTAGAGCCAAATGAAACCTTGTCCTTAAATCCATTTGTCTGGCGCCTCTAAAACAGCTTATTACATTCATTTTTGGAGAAATTCTATGATAGACATAGACCTAACATCAAGAAACGATTACAAAAACTTGATAATTTCAAAACTAACTATGAATTACAAAAGGCTAATAAGCTATCTTCGCTTTCCCACCTCGGATCTACGTCCGGCTCTTCTAGATATTCGTCCCTCGGAAACTTATTGGGGCAAGTGGATTCCAGAGGAAAACCTCATAGTAATAAATGAAAAGTTAATTTTTAAGGGCACTTGGGATGCAGTCTTGGGAATATTAGGCCATGAGCTGGCACACCAGCTGGTGAGCTATAAGTACCCGGAGGCTTATTTAAGAGAACCCTCACACGGTCCAACTTTCCAGAAAATTTGCAAAGAGCTGGAGTTAGATCCATACTACACAACCGCCTCTGTGGATTTACTCCATGGGGAAGGAACCCCTCCTACACCATTTGGCAAGAGGCGTAAGGAGGCCTTAGAGCACCCTGTATTAATAAAAGTTAAAAAGCTCTTAGCCCTGGCCAGCTCAGCTGAAAGCTTTGAGGCCGCAGCTGCCCTCTCTGCTGTGGAAAGGCTCCTGATGAAACATAACCTGGAGTTGCCTTTGGATTTTGAAACAGAATCCCCCTTTGAGCGCTGGCAGATTTTCATTGGAAAAAGGGTAACTGCCAGGGATTCTCTTATTGCCGGCATCTTAATTGAGTTTTTTTTCGTGGAGTCAATTTTTGGCTGGCACTACGATATTAAAGAACTTGAAAATAGAATGCATTTAGACATCATCGGAAAACCAATGAACCTTGCCATGGCGGAATATGTATGGTACTTCATGGTGGAAAGGTGTCAGGCCCTCTGGGAGGCATATAAGCCGCAGGCTAAGCTCATGGGTGAAAAAGGCATAAGAGCCAAGAACATCTTCACAGTTAACCTGTTAAATGCCTTCCGGGCAAAAATGCGCCAAGAAAAAGACCAGGGGGCCCAATATACCACAACAGGGGAAACTGCCTTAGTCGAAGCCAATGAAAGGGAGCTAAAAAAATTTCTTAAGCTCCACTACCCCTACCTGAAGAAGACCTCAAATAAAATCTCCTCCAATTTGACCTCCCCCTTCTGCGCCTCCGCCGGCACAACTGAAGGAAGGGCCTTAACCATACACACGCCTGTGGGAAACTCCAAGTCCTCGGGCGTCCAAGGCAGAATAGGTGGGAAAAAATAACTTGTCTCTCACCGATGAATATCGCCGTCCGCGGGAACGCATGGTCGATGAACAGCTAGTTACCCGCAATATAAAGGACTTGAAAGTTCTAGAGGCTATGCGTACAGTCCCCAGGCACCTCTTTGTAGAAGATGCCTTCCTAGTACGCGCCTACCAGGATAGTCCTCTTCCCATTGGCCACGGCCAGACTATAAGTCAACCTTACATAGTGGCCCTCATGACAGAGGCCTTAGAACTAGGTCCCCAGGATAGGGTGCTTGAGATAGGTCTAGGTTGCGGATATCAGACTGCGATTTTGGCTAAACTTGCGGGAAAAGTATATGCCATAGAGCGCATAGCGGCCCTCTTTGAAAAGGGACGCGCAAACCTCATGAAAATTGGAATGGATAATATCGTCTTAAAACTGGGGGACGGTCGCCTGGGTTGGCCGCAAGAGGCACCCTTTGACGCCATCTTGGTGGCTGCTTACGGCATCTCAGTGCCCGAGCGCTTAAGGGAACAGCTGGCACCCGGCGGCAGGCTCATAATGCCCGTGGGCGACTCGCAAGGACAACAGCTTATCCTGTACCGCAGGGATCCAAGGGGTATGGTTACAAGTCAGGTCCTAGTGGGCTGCCGCTTTGTCCCTCTGGTGGAAGGGACCGGATGATTAAAGGCTTCTCGATTATTGTACATTGCAGGGCCAATTTAGAGCTTTATAGAGCCAATCTATTACACTAAATATGAGATAAAAAACATGCGCTTTTCTTTTAAAAAATTGGCGCACCTAGATAGCACCTTTGCCTAAAGGGGCTATTAAAAGAATTTAAAATATAGCCTTGCAATTTACTCTTTAAAAGCTCATGGAAGAAAAATTTTAAATTTAAAGATAGAGGTGCTATTAATTTATTACGGTTTCAGCTTCCGGGCCGCTTTCTTGGTAGAGCTCTTTGAAGATGCGTTTTTCCAAGGGATTAAGCTTGGAAAAAAAGTTTCTGGTAAATTCTTTTCCCTCTTCGTTTTCCTGGGCTTGGTAGATCTCCTGCAGCTCTAGCACCGTAGAAATCCGGAAATGTGCCGCAAGTTCTGACTTGGGGATCTCTGGCATGCATTCAACCAAGTGACGGGCTATATGGGTCTTGCCATTTTTGATGTATTTTGAGGCCATGATAGAGATAACCTCCAACTTTACCTCTTTGTCCTCAGGGAAGACCTCGTGGAAATTATCATCTTGATAGAGCTTATAGGCTTTTTCGGTCTCATCCAAGAGGAGGTAGGCATACGCTAGTCCCATAGCCGCCCGTGAACGGTGGTTTAAATAGAGTAAGCTATCTGTCTGGAAGTTAGGCAGATAATAAATCTTTTCCGCAAGCTCTACACTATCAGTTTGCGCCAAAAAATGTACCATCATGGAGCAGACTCTTACACTAGCTTCCTTGGAAAGATGCGTGGAATTATTTAATATCACGTCGCGGAATATTTTTTCGGCCTTCTCAGATTCGCCAAGCTCATGGTACTTTAAAATAATAGCGCATAACATGCCAGAGCGCTTTTCCTGGATTATGTCATAATGGCCTAACTTAAGAGAGTCTTGATAAAAGATCTCTTCGGCCTTTTCCAGCTGGGAATTTTTGATGCAGGCGTTAAAATAGCTTAAGACGCAGGCCATGGGGGTATAAGTAGATTTTACCTCTTCTTTTAGGCCAACTTTTTCCCCTATCTCCTCTAATGGAATAGAAGAGTAGATCTCTGCTGCCCCCTCCATGTCCTTATTTTTGCTGTAGGCATCTAGGAGCATGGAAGCGGCTAAATACCTACCCTCCTTGACATTGGAAAGGTACTTTGTCCCGGTGAAATTGTGATAGAGATCCGTTTCCAGGCAGCTTGCCAAATCCAAAGACGCAAGTTTAAAGCAAAAAGGGTCAGAATTAAGATACGGGGAGACGTCGCAAGAATCCACCTGAAATTTCAGTTGGAGGTCGTAGAATTCTCTGGCATTTTCTAGCATGCCAAAATAAGTAAAGGCCACCGCCAAGGAAAGGGCGGCTCGCGCCAGAAAGGGGTGGAACTCCGGATAATCGTAGAGGTATTCCAGGCGATTAAAAAGGTCCAGGGAAAAGGAAAGCTCACCTCCCATGGCATAGGCAACAATAATGTCTATGCTTATATGAAAGCGGGCAATTAAGACTTCATGGCATTCACTTAAAGAAGCCATCTGGTTATAGAGCTCTTTTACCTTAAAGGTGTCGCAAACGGCTAGATAATGGAGGATCAGGATGCTGTATCCCCTGGCCAAGTAAGGATCGCTTGGCGTATCCCCGTAATCTATGGCCTTTAGGTATTCCAAAAGATCCTCTGCCTCCTGTGCCTTGCCTCTTTCAGCAGCTTGTTTGAGCATGGTAAGGACAGCTGTAGGGTGCACCTTCCAAGCCCCAGAGACCTTATAGTCCAGTTCCCTTAGGTGCTCCAATGCCCTTTGGCCACCTGGGCAAAAGGATGAAGCGTAGATATGGGACCGCAAGAGCTTATCCTGCAGAGAGGGTATCCCCCTCCAACCGTACTCATCCATGATGAGATCGTAGAGGTCCCTTCCCTCCTCGTGGGAAAAGGTAATGCCGTAAGCCACAATTAAGTTGGCTGCAGTTCGGCACCAGGCGTCCCTGGGGGACTTAAGCTGGAAGACCTCTAAGAGCTCTTTTGCCATAGTAAGGTCATTTTCCGAAGGCCCCTTGGGGACCTCTTCCCTGGAAGGCACCAAGGTTAAAAAGGGCGCCGGATTTTGCCGTATTAGGGGCCTTTCTTTACCCTTTTTTTCATTTGAGCCAAAGCGGGTAAGCTCTAGGGTCAAGGGGCGCAGAGGGGCCAGCCTGCCCCCAGTCTCTTGTGGCTCCCAGGACTGGCGGCTCATGGAATCTAGGATCTCCCTGGCTTCTTTCGTGCGATCTAAGGAGGCTAAAGCTAGAGTTAAAATGCTGCCAGCTACAGACTTTAAGGCTACTAATAAGGGATTATCTGCCTCTTCCATGTCCTGGTAATGGGCTAGAGCGAAAAATAATTCTTCTTTTTGCAGGTGCCCGGCTAGCAAAATAAAATGTGCTAGGCTTGTGGCCATGTCCCCTTTTTTTACACCGGGTCTTTTTACAAAGGCCAAGAGGGCGCTTTTCAGATCCATTGTTAAGCCTTGGGAAAGGTACTCATCTAAAAAGGCCTTGACCTCTTGACCGCTCTTATGGCTGCTGCCGCTTATTCCACGGGACAAAAGCTCCAAAAGAAACCCCTTTTGGGAAAACCGGGCAAGCTTTTCCTCTTCCAGGCGGAGCGCCGTCTCCACGAGACGGCGAAACTCCCCGGGATTTTTAATAGTTTCTTTTATTCTAGCTTTGTTTTTCATTTTATGGCTTTAAACTGGTCCATTTAACTTAGAAAATGCCCAGTCTTTTTCAGTTTTTCAATAAAAAGTCGCAAGACCTTGAATTTACCTGCCCGGGAAAATTCCTTGGAATGGCTTACAATGTAGTCTAAACGCTTGATTAAGTCCTCTTTTACGTCCCTTTCCAAAAACCCCGTCTGGACCTGGGCTACGGTTTGGAGGGCTTCCTGCCAGTTCTCCGCCATGGCCTGGGCAATAATGAGGTTCAAAAGGGCCTTTTGGCGCACGAGTTCGTACTCCAAATCACCGTGAAGCTTAGGTAGTCCTTCGTAGACCGCTTGAGCTTTATTGGGTTGTCCCACTTTACCATAAAGACCAATCAAGGTGACAGCGGCTTTTACTTTTTCTAGAGCCAGGGGGGGATTTTCCACGGGTAGCTCATCAAAGAGGGCTTGTGAGCCCTTTAGCTCCTCGTTTTGCTCTAAAACTGCCATGAGATTCACTGCGGCCTTGGCCCGCAAAAGGTCCAAATCACAGGATGTCCCCCAGGCTGGCAAGAGGTTATAGAGTTCTCTGGCCCTGTGCTTTAAGCCTGCCTTACCCATGATGAGGATCAAGTTCACAACCCCACCGGCCCTTTGGATGTCCAGCTGGAGGTGGTCTCCCCAGGCGCCCAATTTCCTGAAGACCTTATAGGCCCCCTGGGCATCTCCCTTTTGACCGTACATGCGGATGAGTGAATGGGAACTATTGGCCCATTCCAGGCGTCCTTCTAAGGATTCGGCCTCTCCCATCCTGTCAAAAAGCCTCTGGGCACTCTCTAAATCCTCTTTGGCCTCTAGGATGCTAATGATTGCAGCCCCTGCCCTGCCGCAGATGGAATCCATTGAGGAGCCCCAGTCCAAAAGGTCCTCGTAAATTAAGGTGGCCCCCTCCACGTGGCCGTTTAAGCCCATGTAATAGATAAGGTCTATGGCGGCCTTGCCTTTGATAGTTGCATCCTCCCAAAGCTCAGAGGTGTTATAGAGGGCCATGGCTTTAGTAAGCTCCCCGGCTTTGACCAAGACCCCCAGGTAATTTAGGGCAACAGATGCCCTCATGGAGGGCTCCAGGTCCAGGCTTATTTCCTTGAAATCCTCAAAAACTTCCTTGGATAGCGCCAAGTTGGGCCTTTGACAGTAAGCTGCCAAGAGATTAGTGGCCGCCTTGGCTCTGTACACTAAAAGTTCTTTGTCATCTGTTTTCTCGCCAAAAAACTCGTCATAAAAGGCCTTTGCCTTTTCCGGGTCCTCTTGGGAAAGGTATAGGACGAGAAATACCGCGCCTTTTAGCTTCAGTTCCCGGGACTTGGGGCCTCCCCAGTTGGAGATCTCTTCCATATATTGGCGGGCCTTAATAAGTTCCCCTTTTTCCCCGAAAAATACCGAAAGGATAAGGGCCGTAGCCCCCAGGATACTGGTGGTAAGATCCCCTGCCCCCATGCGGGGCAGATCCTCTGGGATCCCGAAAGTAGTTATAGGCTCCCTATCTGAGCACAGGGTCAAAGGAAAATCCCCTGGGGCTGGAAAAGGGGCTGGATCGTCTAAATTCATCCAGTTGGTGGCGGCCTGCGGCTCCAGCATTACCAAAGGCACCTCGCTCCTGCGGGCGCCGGGATTTTGCAAGATTAAAGGCCTTATGTCCACAAAACCCAAATAGATGTCCTCAGCCTGGGTAAGTGATCCGCCGGAGCGGAGGATATCGAAGATTAGGTAATAGGCCGCCTCCGCCCGATAGGGGTAGTGGAGGGGACTTTCTCCCAGGTCAATTAGGAGCTTAAAAAAGGCCTTGGCGGCCTCAATATTGCCCTTCACCAGCTGAACAAAGACCAAAGAGAGAAGGGACATGGCCCTCACCTCTTCCACCAGAGGGGAGTCAAAGTTCTTAAGGGAGGCAAAATGGGCCAAAGCCTCATCCATTAACCCCGCCCTAGCAGAAAGCTCCACCAGGTTATAGGTGATACGCGCCTGCATCTCCTCGGAAAGGGGCTTAGTCTCATTGGAATTGGCGTTCAAGATCCCTTTGAAGATTAAAGTGGCCTCCCGCAGGTCCTTTTTTGAAAGGGCCAAGGGGTCACCCTTGTGGGACTCAGGGGGAATGGCAAAAAAACGCAATTTTTCAGCAGCTCGTTTTAGGGCGCTTTTCAAGGCGGAAACCTGCTCAATAAAGCTCTGTTTGCCTTGCGCCCCCTTTAAGGTTAATTGCCTTTTAGCTGAAAATTCCATGTTAAAATCGCCATTTAAGGTGATATATATGTGCCCCTGTTCTCTAGAAAAAAGGGCCCATTAAAATTCCAGATAAAGTACCCCGAGCTAAAGGCTAGGGGAAAAAAAAGCCTTAAGGCTTATGGTACTTTTGGTGGAGTGATGATATGAACGTACGTTAGTTCAGTATTGCATAATTTTTGAACCAACGCCAGACTTTGACCCCAAAAAATGCATTTTTTTTCAAAAGTGTGGGTTTTAACAATTTTTAGCTAAGTCCCGCAAAATATTAAGCCCGCGAAACCCCAAAACTTACCCGCCCCAAAGCTTTCCTTTGCAGGAACGCTCTGGAAGTATACAACACTTAGAAATATTTGCAAATTATTTTCTATATATAGTTGCTTCTATTTTATGGTATTTTTTCTCCCCTTGCCTACGCCCTAAAAGAGCCAGAAAAAGGGATAAATTTTAGCTTTTAAGGCCCTTTTTTTGGAATTTTGGCCTGGGCTAAAAAAATACCTTCCAAAAAAAGGGGGCTTTAAATATTTTTCTTTTGTTAAATTATTAATGGCCTGGTAAAAGATCTGAGAAAACCAGAGACAAAGATATCAATATATAGTGGTAATGCAATAGAAACCCGGCCTATCTAGAGGAACTTAACACATATGATACTGAAACTTTAAAGGCCCGGCTTCGTCTACAATAGCCTCTTCATTTTGGCTAATGGACGAAAATTTTTCTAGGCCATGGGATTTTAAAAGAAAAGGGGGGGGCATTAATGCCCACCCCTTTTAAACTTTTTATTAGCTATGGGATATCTTAGAAACAGGGATTTCAAGTCAATTTTTAAATTCCCAGCTGTTCCAAGACCGCCCTCCTGGAGAGCCTTATCTTATTGGCCTTGTCTATCTCCAGGACCTTTACCTTGATGATGTCCCCCTCTTTCACGGCGTCTCTGACTGTCCGGAGGCGCACGGTATCCAACTGGGAGATGTGCACCAGGCCGTCCACTCCAGGCATTATCTCCACAAAGGCGCCGAAATCCATGATCTTCACCACCCTGCCCTCGTAGATCTTCCCCACGGTGGGAAGTACCTTGCGGTTTTCCGTGCGCTTCTTAATAGCTTCCACGGCCGCGTCGGCCTTTTCTAGGGAAGGTGCGAAGATAGTTATTTTCCCGGAGTCCTCCACGTCCAAACGGGTATCTGTCTCCGCCTGGATGGCTTTAATGATTTTGCCTCCGGGGCCGATGACGTCCTTTATCTTATCCATGGGGATCTGGATAACCGTCATCTTGGGAGCGAATTTAGAGATCTCTTCGCGGGGTTCGCTCATACACTTGGCCATCTGATCCAAGATAAAAATTCTCCCCTCTTTGGCCTGCTCTAAGGCCTTTTGCATGATCTCGTAGGTTACGCCCTTTATCTTTATGTCCATCTGGACTGCGGTTATGCCCAATTTGGTGCCAGCCACCTTAAAGTCCATATCGCCTAAGTGGTCCTCATCACCTAAGATGTCAGTTAGGATAACCACCTGGTCATCGGATACCACAAGTCCCATGGCCACGCCTGCCACAGGCGCTAGAATGGGCACCCCGGCATCCATTAAAGACAGGGTAGCCGAGCACACAGTGGCCATGGAGGAAGAGCCGTTGGACTCCAGGATCTCAGAGACCACCCTGATGGTGTAAGGGAACTTGTCCTGGGCGGGTATAACGGCCTTAAGGGCCCTTTCCGCCAAGGCGCCATGTCCTATCTCCCGGCGGCCGGGAGAGGCTAGTCTTTTCACCTCACCTGTGGAGTAAGGGGGGAAATTGTAGTTGAGCATGAAGGTCTTGGTGGTTTCACCTATCAAGGATTCCAGGCGCTGCTCATCGTAACTGGAGCCCAGGGTGCAGACACCCAAGGATTGGGTCTCTCCGCGGGTAAAGATAGCAGAGCCGTGGGCCCTGGGGAGAAAAGCCACCTCGCAGTCTATGGGACGAACCTGGGAAAGAGACCTTCCGTCTATGCGTTTTCCCTCATTTAAAATAAGTCCGCGTAAGGTCTCGCTTTCCAGCTGATGAAAGGCCTCTCCCACATCTGTTGAGCCCTCCGGAAGGTCCTTTCCGTAGGTATCATTTAGCTCCTGGCGGAAGCTAAAGATCTTCTGTTGCCTTAGCGACTTTTCCGGAACAGCTAAGGCCTCCAACATCTTTTCCTTGGATTCAGTTTTGATGCGCTCAATTAACTCTAAGTTGCGCTCTATGGCCAAAGGTGTTCTCTTTTCCTTGCCCGTAGCCTTTTGCAATACCAGTTGCAACTCCAAAAGGGGCACAATGGAATCTTTGGCCAGGAAGATGGCGTTTAAGATCTCCTCTTCCGTTGCCTCCTTGGCCCCGCCCTCCACCATGACCACGGCATCATTGGAAGCAGCGACTATTAAAGACAGATCTGCTAAGGCCACCTGGGTCTGGGTGGGGGCTACTATGAATTCTCCGCCCACCCGGCATACCCTGGCTCCGGCTATGGGGCCATCAAAGGGGATGTCCGAGAGGGTCAAGGCCGCCGACGCGCCTAAAAGAGCCAACATGTCGGGGTCATACTTGTCGTCCACGGAAAGGGCCTGGGCTATGACTTGGGTTTCGTAGGTCCAGTCCCGGGTAATTAATGGCCTGATGGGCCTGTCGATAATCCTGGAAGTAAGGGTCTCCTTTTCCGAGCCGCGCCCCAGTTCCCTGCGAAAATAGTTACCGGGTATGCGCCCAACCGCATACAGCCTTTCCTGGTAATCCACCGTCAAAGGCAAAAAGTCCAATCCTTCCCTTATTTCGTTGGAAGCCTGGGCAGTGACTAAAACTATAGTCTCCCCCATGGTAACTACCACCGAGCCGGCTGCTTGCCTTGCTACCTTGCCTGTCTCTATGGTGAGACGCGCGTCTCCAAATTTCGTTTCAACTAACATTTCATCTCCTTAAAATGCCCTTACAAAAAAAGCACCTCAAAAAATATTTACCCGATTGTTTTACCTAACCTAAGCTTTTTAATTCTTTTCTGGCTTATCTGAAGGTAATAAATAATAATTGCGCTCTACTTGCGCAGACCCAGTTTCCCTATGAGCTCTCTGTAATCCGCAATGTTCTTTTTCTTAAGATAGTTTAAGAGCCTCCTCCTCTGACCCACCAGCTTTAATAGTCCTCTGCGAGAACAGTGATCCTTGTGATGCGTCTTGAAGTGTTGGGTTAAATTAACGATTCTCTCAGACAAAAGCGCCACCTGCACCTTTGTGCTTCCGGTGTCGCTATCGTGCCCGCGGTGTTCTGTGATAATCTCTTGGGTCTTTTCCTTGGTGATACTCATAAAAAAAATACTCCTCGCTTACCCATTCTGGGCTTATAGTAATAAGGGTACAAGTCCCCTAGATAATCCGCAGAGGCCGCAAGTAAGGCCTCTGGGAAGTTAGTAGTGTGTCCATTTCATTGTTATTATGGGAAAAAATCTCATTAGCTTCTATTATCTTTTGTTCATTTCTATTTTTAATGCTTTCAATTGGCAGATGATCATTTCTATTTTTAATAATTTTATTTGGCAGACTTTGGCTAAAAGCAAATTTGCCTAGGGCGCGCAAATCACCCATCCCATCTAGTATCTTGATGGGACCTTGTGGATATGAGTTAAGATGCCCTTTACTTCCTATTGGCGCAATTATCCTTTTGGCTTCTATCTGGCTAAGAAAAGCCCCATTTAAAAATCGCGATAGCTCTTCTTGGTCCAATACCAATTCTGCCAGCTCACTTAAAGCGGCTTTGGGGGGTATTATCTTATCTAGAATCTCTTGGCGGGCAAAAGGAAAGGCAACTGAGTCTTCCACCTTAAAGGGTCCAATTTCCAAACGCCTCAAATTTGAAAGAGTTCCTCCACAAAGGCCCAAGGCCTTTGGTAGATCGCGTGCCAAACTCCTTATGTAGTATCCAGAGGAAACCTTAAGGTCCAAGCTAAGTTCTGGGGGACAGTAGGCTAGGATAGTAGCTTCAAAAAGGAATACCTTTCTGGCAGGAAGGGAAAAAGAATGCCCGGCTCTTGCCCTCTTATAGCTTCTTATGCCATTTACACTTATGGCGCTATAGCAAGGGGGTATTTGTAAGCTTTCGCCTATGAGGCCCTCCAAGGCCTCTACTACATCTTTACGGGAAGGATAGCTTCTATCCGGGGGCTCACGCTCTATGAGCTGGCCTGTAATGTCATCTGTATCAGTTAAGGTGCCCAAGAGAATTTCAGCCCTATATCTCTTAGAAAGTCCCATGAGATAGGAAGCTAAAAGTGTAGCCCTTCCCAAAAGGACGCCCACAAGGCCCGTAGCCATGGGGTCTAAGGTCCCGATATGACCAGCTCTTTTGATGCCCAAGATGGATGCCAATTGTGAGACTAGAGTGCGGGAAGAGACGGCTTTGGGTTTATCGGCAAGGATTAGTCCCGCCGAATGCACCTTAGATTCGGGAAGATAAACCACTACTTTGCCACCTCAAAAAATCGACAGATGCCATTTAAGAAGCGCTCTTTAGCCTCTTGGGCAAAAGGTGTTAGCTCAGTATAGGCGGAGGCCATAACATGGCCTCCGCCTCCAAAGGCTTGGGCTATTTCCCTGGCACTCACTGGATGGCGGCTCCGCATAGAGACTTTCACCTTGCCTCTCCCCACTTCCTTGAAAAATACCGCTAAGAGTACCCCTTCAATACCCCTGGGGTAGTCCACAAAACCGTCGGCATCCTCCAAAGTGGCATCAGCTGCGCGCAGCATTTCAGCGGTTAAGAGCATGGTGGCCAGCTGGCCGTTGCAGTAGAGCTCTAGGCTATTTAGGGACTGGGACAAAAGCCTCATGCGACCTATAGACCATGAGTAGTTGAGGCGCACATTAATATCTTCCAAATTCCCTCCCAGGGCAACTAGATCCCCGGCTTCTTTAAGGGCAGAGGCTGTGGCATTGGTCTGGGTAAAGAAATTGGTATCCGAGACTATGGCAGTTAAAAGTGCCCGCACTATTGGCGCTGTGAAAGTAAAATCACCCGCCTTTAATAGGCGGCAGATGAGCTCACCAGTACTTGAGGCAATGGGATCGTGGAAAATATCAATGGGACCATCTATTTTGCCGTCGTATTGATGGTGATCAATTACCAAAAAGGGCGGCAGGGCCAAAAACTCTTGGTGGCCCAAGTCCTGCCAGACCCTTTCTGGCCCGTGGCAATCCACAAAGACTAAGAGATCTATCTCGCCTAAATAACTGCCATTGTAGGGGAGCTCAAAAAAGAGCTCTTTGGGGTCCATCAGAAAAAAGAGGTTGGGCGTGATTCTGCCAATATGGCCCACTTTTACCTCTTTTCCCCTGTCTCTTAAGGCCAGGGCCAAGGCAGTAGCCGATCCCAAGGCATCGCCATCTGGATCGCTGTGGCCTGCTATCAAGATCTTATTGGCGCCAAGCAGAGATGCGATAAAAGAGCTAGTGGGATAAATGCCAGGGTCCTTATCGTATTGCGAGTAATGTATCATGGTGTTTCCTCGGATAAGGGGACATCGTCTGTTGTGGGATCTTGCGCCTGGCTTTCGGAAGCTATAGGGTCTTTCCTATTTTCGGCCAACAATTCCAAGACTTTTTGGGCGTATCCGGGATTTTTATCATAGATGAAAGTAAGCTGCGGGGTGCTGCGAAGGCCCAGGTCTTTTCCTAAATTAGAGCGCACAAAGCTCACTGCTTTTTTTAAAGCCGCCTTGGCAGTTTCCCTCTCTTCTTCGCCTCCCAGGATGCTATAGAAGACCTTGGCGGATCTTAAATCAGCTGAAACAAGGCACCTTGTGACAGTAAGGCCCCGGAGTCTGGGGTCGTCTATGCGCGAAACAAAAAGGGAAGAGCAATAATTTTTAATTAGTGTCCCTACTTTTTCCTGCCTGCGTCCCTTCATAATCACCTTCCCAGACTTCCCAGGTTCAAACACTCTTGATGGGAATCCACCACCTCGGCGTCCACGGTCTCGTAAATATAGTTTAAGAGGTGATCTAAGACCCCAGAGAGCACCTTGGCATCGGCTCCGCACACAGAAAAGCCTAAAGTAGCCCTGGTATGCTCATCCTGTTCTTCCAACTCGGCAACTGCAACGTTAAAGCGCGATTTGACCCTTCCAAGGAGGCTTTTGATGACCTTCCTCTTCTCTTTGAGGCTTTCCATGCCTTCCATATAGAGCCTCACTTCCAAAATGCCCACCACCATTTAAATAACCTGCTTGCCAAATTATAGCTATAAAAAGGCCCTTTATTGCCTTGCAAAGGTAAGTATTTAGCCCGCCGGCTTTTCTTGAGGCTCGTGCTTAGAGGTCTCAGCTTTAACCCTTTCACGCTCCACGGCCTGATTTATTAGCTCAACAGTAGCTGCTGTTTCTTCCACCTGGAAACATTCTACCCTATCTCCTATGGCAAAGCCCCCGAAATTCTCGAAGCCTATGCCGCATTCGTAGCCTTCCAAGACTTCGCGCACATCGGATTTTTCCCTCTTCAAGGTGCTTATCTTTCCTTCGTAGACAATGTCTTTGTCCCTGTGGATGCGCACCTTGGCCCCCCTCAAAAGCTTACCTGAGGTAACAAGAGATCCAGCTATTTGCCCCACCTTGGTTATTGTAAAGACCTGGCGTACCTCGGCCCAGCCCAAGAGGGCCTCGCTTTTCACGGGATCCAAGAGCCCGGCCATAGCTTCCTTCAAATCGTCCAAAAGCTTATAGATTACGTCGTAATACCTCACCTGGACAGATTCCTGCTCGGCTACGTCCTGGACCCTTCCCACAGCTGGCTTTAAGCCAAAGCAGATGACTAAGGCACTGGAGGCTGCTGCCAGCATGATATCCGTTTCCGTAACAGCCCCAGTGGCGCTGTGGAGGACTGTAACCTTTATCTCTGGGGTGGATAGCCTATTTACAGCATCCAAGATGGCCTCCAAGGACCCCTGGACGTCGGCCTTGATGATGAGGTTTAAGCCCTTTACAGCCCCTGCCTTGATGTGATCGAAGAGGTTTTCCAAGGTAAGCTTACTGGTCTTAACTAACACGTTTTCCCTGAGCTTACTCTGGCGGTGCTGGCTCACCTGGCGGGCCTGCTTTTCATCCTCCATCACTATGAACTCGTCTCCTGCCTGGGGAACCCCGCTTATGCCCTGGATCTCCACTGGGATGGAGGGCCCTGCTGCATCCACCCTCTGGCCATCGTCGTTTAAAAGGGCCCTTAGCTTTCCGTAAAAGACCCCGCAGACATAGCTGTCCCCCTGGTTCAAGGTGCCTTCCCTCACTAAGAGGGTAGCTACTGCCCCACGTCCCCTATCCAATCTGGCCTCTATGATCCTCCCCCTGGCAGGCCCTTCGGTGCGGGCCGTAAGATTTAAGATGTCCGCCTGCAAGAGGATCATCTCCAAGAGCTCCTGGACCCCCTGACCGGTCTTAGCAGAGATATCGCAGAACACGGTGTCTCCGCCCCAGGCCTCCTGGGTAAGACCCAGCTCCATCATCTGCCTACGGATACGCTCTGTGTCAGCCCCTGGTTTATCTATCTTATTAACGGCTACGATAATAGGTACCTTGGCTGCCTTGGCATGGTCCGCCGCCTCCCTGGTCTGGGGCATTACCCCGTCATCGGCTGCCACTATTAAGATAACAATGTCTGTCACCTGTGCACCCCTGGAACGCATGGAGGTAAAGGCCTCGTGACCCGGGGTATCCAAAAAGGTGATATAGCGGTCTCCAACTGCCACGTGGTAGGCACCTATATGCTGGGTGATGCCTCCGGCTTCACCCTCCTGGACCTTGGATTTTCTAATATAGTCCAAAAGTGAAGTCTTACCGTGGTCCACGTGTCCCATGATGGTTACCACAGGGGAACGGGGAAGCTTGGCGTAGGTATCCTCTAAACCATGAGAGGTGATTAGTTCCTCTTCGTCAAAGGAGCTCTTTTCCACCTCATAGCCAAACTCGGCGCTCACTAACACAGCCGTCTCAAAGTCCAAAGACTGATTCACAGAGGCTATGACGCCAAGTCCCATGAGCTTTTTAATGATATCTCCCACCTTTAAAGACAGCCTGTGGGCCAGCTCAGCTACAGTTATGGCCTCATCTACCTTAATGCGCCTCTTTATCGCCTTGGGTACGGTTATCTCGGTTTTGGAGTGGGTCTTTTTGGAGGCCTTGCTCTTTTTGGTCCGTGCCCTCTCCCAAGCCCCGTCGGAATAGAGGTCAGTCCTTTCCACCACTTCCCGCCTCTTAAGCTTCATGCTCCCTTCGTCTAAGTGGTCTGTGTAGCCTCCCCTTTTCTTCTTGTCCCTCTTGGGGCGACCATCTGTTTCAGTGGCGCCCACCCCTTCTTTTACCCTATCTTCCCTTTTCCCTGGGGCTGCGCCCTTGGTCTTGGATTCCGAATCCACAGCTGGCTTTTTAGGCTTTTCCCCAATAAACTCCGTCTTAGGAGTCCAGGAGGTCTTCATGCCCACTACCTTGGCTGGTTCAAAGCTAGTGGTATCATCCTGGGTTTCCTTTAAGGCATTTTGGGCAGCCTTTTGCTGGTTTCGCAGCTCTTTGATATGCCCTACCTTAATGGCATAACCTGATCCCACGCCGCCTCCAGAACCACTGGGCTTTTTTGGCGCCTGTGTTGTTTGGGGAGCTTCTACAAGCTTTAAGCCGCTCCCTTTTTGCGTCTTTTTGCCAGCTGAACCTGGGGCCTCCGTCTCCTTGGCTGCCTCTTTGGAAGCTACTTTTTGGCCCTTGGCTGCCTCTTGCCTGGACTCTAAAGAGGCTTCCTTTTGTCCAGCAAGAGCCCCTTCCTGCGCTGAGCCAACCGCCTCTAAATTGGCCCCTTCTTGGGCCCCTAGGGCTTCGGCCGCCTTAGAGCCAGGTGCTTGGTTGTCGGATGCCACCTGGGGCCGCAGCTTAATAAAATCTGGCAGGGGCTGGGCGTTTTTATCCCTGTGATAGCCGCGGGAGCGGCTATCTCTTAGGTCCCTGGATTCCCGGCCGCCTTCCTTGGGTCTAACAGGGCTAGTTCCCACAATGGTGGCCTTTTCAAAGGTCCTCTGCCTAATCTTCACCGGCTTTTTCTCCGCTGGGGCTTGCGGCTTGGAGCCTATAGTCTTTTCAACTGTCTTGGGGCTTTCCTTATGAACTGGTGCAGGGGCCTCACTTTTCTCAGTTGCGGGGGCAGCAGCAGAGGAAGTCTGGGGCTGTATTTCAGCCTCCGGATTCTTCCTCCTCCTTACCACCTTGACTCCCGCCCGGAGCTGTACCTTGACCAAGCGTTTGATCTCTTCGGCTATATTATCTTCGATGCTATTGGATGCCCCTAGCTTCTGTCCAGGCAGTATTTTCAACTCAGCTATGCGACGCAAGAGTTCACCGCTAGACATGGACAATTCTTTCGCTAGTTCATGAATCCTTTTCTTACCCATCTTCTCCCTACACCTTGAAAAAATTATTGGGGCTCTAGCCTCAGCTGTCTTCCCTCTGGATAAATCCCTTAAAGAAGGTCATAAGCCCAGGTTCCATTTTCACATTCTGGCGAAAGGCCCTGGCAAGGACACCCTTGTTGGAGAGCTTATGAATGCAATCGTCTTTAGGGCACACCCAAGCCCCGCGGGAAGAAATACGTCTATTTGGATCCGGGCAGACTATGAGCTCTTCTCCCCTTCTCACCAATGCCAGTCGTAAGAGGCCCAAAGGCGTTTCTTTTTTCCGGCACGCTACGCAAGAGCGAAGGGGGGTGGCCATTTTCTTTCTCTTCTGCTCTTTCCAAAGAGCTTTAGTTATTCGGGCTTGTAAAATGCTTATCATATTTCCTAAGCTGTAAGCTTTAATCCTTTAGCTAAAGGTGGGTGCATGAAAAATCCTATTTTAGTCCTCATCTTCAATAGAGCCGTCGCCCTCTTCTTGAGAGTCCTCTACATCATCTTCTATAGAGCCGTCGCCCTCTTCTAAAGAGTCCTCTACATTATCATCTTCTTGACTTTCGCCCAGAGGCTCCATGCCAAAAGGGCTTAAAGTCTCGTCATTAGCCACTCTATCTAGAGAATCATCTTCTGGATAGTCCTCATTATCTTGGCTCTCAGCGCGGTCTTGGAAGTCTCCGTCTTCCGACTTCTGGCTGAAAAAGTCTTTGGCTATGGCCTCCCGTTTGGCCTCCTCGGCATCTTCCATTTCCAGTTTATCTATATAAGCCCTGGCTGCCTGCCACACCTGCCTGGCCTTTTCGTCTGCTAGGCCCTCAACCATGCTAAGCTGCTCGGGAGTCACCTCCACAAGGTCTCTGGCAGAGCCATAACCTGCCTCAAAGAGCAGATCCGCTGTGGCCTCACCCACACCTGGAAGGCGCAGGAGGGACTGATAGCCATTTTTAAGTGACCTCTGGTACTTGGACTCGTTTTTCACGTCTATGCGCCAGCCCACCAGCCTGGAGGCTAGACGCACGTTCTGGCCCCTGCGGCCTATGGCCAAGGAGAGCTGTTCGTCGGGGACTACCACCTCCAAGGACTTGGCTTCCTCATCCACTACCACCCTCAGGACTGCTGCCGGCGCCAGAGCTGAGGCTACATAGTGGGCTATGTCATTGGAAAAGGGGATAATATCTATCTTTTCCCCCTTTAATTCCTGCACTACCCCCTGGACCCTGGAACCTCTGAGGCCCACACAGGCACCCACCGGGTCTATCTCGGAATCCGTGGTGGTGACCGCTATCTTGGAGCGGCTTCCAGCTTCTCTGGCGACTCCCACTATCTTGACAATTCCTTCAGAGATCTCAGGTACCTCGGACTCAAAGAGGGCCGCTAAAAAGTCGGGGTGGGTACGGGATAAGATTATTTGGGGTCCGCGGCTTTCCAGGCGGACATCTATTACTATAGCCCTTAGTCTTTCCCCGCGGTGGTAATAGGTTTCTCGTACTATTTGCTCGTTTACAGGCAAAAGCGCCTCAGAGCGACCCAGGTTTAAGATAATATTGTTGGCCTTGTCCTGGCGCATGATGAGGCCGGTTACTATCTTACCTATCCTTTCTTTGTATTCGTCAAAGACCTGCTTGCGCTCTGCGTCTTTCATGCGCTGGATGATGACCTGCTTGGCAGTCTGGGCGGCTATGCGGCCAAAATCCTTGGTGTCTAACTTCACGCCCAATTCGTCGCCTATGGAAGAATCCGGATCTAGCTTTTTGGCGTCATCTAAAGAGAGCTGGGTCTGAGGGTCAGTGACATCTTCCACCACTTCATGGAAACGAAAGACCTCAAATTCCCCAGATTCATCATTAAAGGACACTTCAAAGTTGTCATTTAGCCCGAATTTTCTCCTGGCAGCCGAGCTAATGGCCTCTGTCATGGTCTCTATTAAGACATCTTTCTCCAGGCCTTTGTCCCGGCTTATCTGTTCGATGATTCTTTTAAGGTCCTGGTTCATGGTAATTAGCGAAAATTTATTCGCCTCCCTCCTTAGAATTAAAAAAGATGCATTGCCTATGCCATCAAGAAAGAAAAAATGCTGCCTGTAGTCTAAAAAGCCTTAAAGCTCTGGAACGAGACGGCACTTTACCACTTCTTCCCAGAAAAAGGAAATGGGCTCTTTTGCTTCTTTCGTGTCCTTCTTGGCCCCTTTTAGATTCAGGGCCTCTTCTTGGAGGACAAAGGCACCTTCTTCCTCTTTAACCCTTCCGATATAGGTAGCCGTTCTTGTCCCCTGGCGCAAGGTGAGCTTCAAAAGCCTTCCAGCATAACGCACTAGCTCCGCCTCTTTTTTGATGGGCCTATCCAAACCAGGAGAGGATACCTCTAAAGTATAGTCAGGCGAATCATTTCCTGGGTACATTTCATCCAAGAGGGCGGAAATTCGCTTGGAAAGGGTCCCACAATCCTCTAAGGTGACAGCCGATCCCTTTGGGTTGTGCCCTGGCCTGTCCACCGTGACCAAGAGGGTGCGTCTTCCCTCCTTGGTTAAAGCCTCTATGGACAAGAGATCCAACTTTTGATCCTCAGCAAACTGAACTGCCTTGTCATAAATAGACAAAGCAATAGCCTTTAAGCCCCCTTTAAGGGGCCATGCGAGGGTCTTTTTACTGGAATGGGATGCCATAGGCTCCTAAAATACTTAAAAAAAAGAAACCAACTAAAAAAAGAAAGCAACTAAAAAAATAAAGCGGGCACAGGCCCACTTTTAGCTAAAAGGGGTTATAAAATTGATGGAGCGGGCAAAGGGATTCGGACCCTCGACACCGAGCTTGGGAAGCTCGTGCTCTACCAGACTGAGCTATGCCCGCCCGCGTAAGTCCGCCCTTATGAGTCAGAGGACACAAAAAAGGCAGCTCGCCGTCCATGCTAGCCGGCGCTTTACATATATACAGAGAAGAGGGGCAGATTGTCAAGGCTTAATCGATAAAAAAGGCAAAAATAGCCCTTTCATGGGGCTTTATGCCCCAAGAAATAGCCTTGGACCGGCTGCCTTGTCCCTTTAAGAGCTTTAATTAAGAGCCTTGTAAAAGGCTTATTTTGGTCCGTATTGGACAACAATCTCCGTTGAAGCATTCTCACACCAAGGTTCCGGGAGATTTAGCCCAGGATTTGCAGCATTTGCCCCATCGCGTATTAATTTACCTTCTGCCAGGGCCTCATCTTTATTGGCGAAAAGAGCCACTGTAACCCTATAGATAGTCTTTCCATCTATGTTGGCATCGCTAACATAGATGTGTTTACCTTCGATAAAGGGCCTAATTATAGGCAAATACTTCTCTGCTTCTTCTCTAGTTCCAGCATACGCCAGATAAAGGACTACAGGAGGGACCTTAGGAGCAACTGCACCAGAGACTGAATTGGCAGCCGCGTTAGCTTCCGTCCCCTGGGGAGCCGAGGCTACTGCCGGAGTAGTGGATTCCAGCTGGGCAGCCGGGGTAGCGGCCTGGGGAGTGGCGGCTGGCTGAGTAGTGGATTCTAGCTGGGCAGCCTGGGGAGTAGCTGCTGGCTCCGCCGGAGTAGCGGTCTGAGGCGTGGTAGCGGCCTGGGCTGCCGCCTGAGGAGTAGCTGTTTGCTGAGCCGGGGTAGCGGTCTGAGGAGTAGCTGTCTGCTGAGCCGGGGCTGCAGCCTGAAGGGTGGCTCTTGACTCAGCGGCTGGAGTGGGAGATTCAATTTGTTCTGCCGGGCTAGGGGGTTCGCTAGGGGCAGCTTCCTGAGTGTCATCAGCTACCTGAGAAACTGGCGCAATGGATTCGGGTTGCTCCAAGGGAGCTGCTGCAGGGAGGCTAGCCTCGTAAGGAGCCTCTTGGCCTGTGGTAAGCGCAGCTGGAAGGGAAGTCTGGGAGTCACCCGTTTCGGTAGCAAGGTTCTCTCCGCTGGTTACACTTGGCGCCTGGCCATCTGGCTGGGTTAGAGGGGAGGCTAAAGTCTGCTCTAATACTACTGGAGGAGGAGGTACTGTATCAGCTGCTACTGTTGGTAAGATATTTTCCTCATGAGTCTCAGAAGACTGGTAAGAGGAAGTGGCAGCTATTGGCCCATCAAATGTGCCTTCTCCCAAAAGCCCCTCTAAGGACTGACCGTCATTACTAAAAGCCAATGCCTCTGGCTCTTGGCCGGTTTCATTCATACCTAAGGGGTCTTGGCCGTCATCACTTAAAGCAGCCGGAGATAGTGAGCCAGGGTCATCTTCATTGGGTGGGAAAAAGCCTTCATCTCTTAGGCTCCCAGTTGCCTGGGTTGCCCCCTCGGGTAGAGAAGCTTCCGCGCCCTCCCCTTCTAAAGTACCTTGGCCTTCTTCTGTATTAGCTTCCGGGTTATTAGCTGCCAGCTGATGCTCAGCTGGTGGTGAGGTATCTAATATCAAGGCAGCTGGCGCTTGCTCCTTGGGGGGCTCCAAGCTCTTGGAGTAGAGGTAAATGACCACGCCCACCAGGGCCAAAAGCAGTATCAAAGAAATAAACTTTACGGCCGGCGCTGATTTTTTTACGCTTGAGTATTCGGGCCTGGAGTCTAAGTCTTCCTCGTCGTACCACTTTTCGTCATTGTCACTGCCTTCTAAAGGAGTACCTTGCCCATCGCTCTCGTCGCCCTCGTCACGGACAAGAACAGGCTCTCGGTCTTTACCATCATCATTAGCCATGGATGACCTCTACACTACACTTAGGGAAATTGGTATGTAACTATAGACGCAGCTTGTAGCCGCTACAATAGAGCGTATCAGACAAAACCCGCCTAAAAAGCCAAGATAAATTTAAATAAAAGCTTTCCAAGCCCTTTAGTCTTA
>JAITII010000123.1 GCA_031279515.1 Deltaproteobacteria bacterium | reverse complement strand
ATGACCACTGGTGGCTATGGTCCAAAACTTTGATTAGCCAATAAGCCTTGGGTATTTATAGTTTAAGAATTTCACACTTTTTGTGAAATTCGTTTCCTACATTGTTTCTTGGGGGGGCTTAGCTAAAGCTTTGGGCCTCCTATGCGCTATGTTTAACCCCAGGTCGCACTCCTCTAGAGTTATTCGCTAAAAAGACCAAATGGAATCGTGCTTTGATAAGTTAATACCTATAATTCTACCTTTTATCAAAGAATAATACTTTATATATTTATTTCATTGAATAAACAGCTTTAATAAGTAAACTTATATAACTTATAATTTAACTTATATTTAAAAAGTTTTCAATATTGAACAGAACTTTATCATTTTAAGTAGCAATAAATTCTTTTTTTGAGTATCTAACTTTGATCTTGACCCGTATAAAAAATTTGATAGAATAAAACAGAACGTAAAAAGTCCCTTATGACTTGAGAAAATCAAAAGTTCAAACTTTACAATAATGTTAAAGGAAAATTATATTGGTGCTAAAAATGGCCCCAACCTTTCTCAAGTTGTATTTGAAGCTCTTTACGCTTGAAGAGTTAACTAGTAGCTTAAAAAACACTGTTGAATATACTCTTCAACCCAAAAGTGCATCAACCATTTATGATTTCGCAGCAGATTCTCTTGGAATAACACTTTTTTTATTGTAAGGTTTTTAAATACTTTCAATATAAAGCATTGTTCAGAATGTTTAGTTAAACGCTTGGTTTTTGCGGAGCGGTTCAACCACTTCATGCGGCTTTTCAAAAAACTAACATTTTAATAGTTCGTAATCAGATCACTCCAATAAATCAGTTTCGTATCGCATTATCTGATATCCGTGGACTTTTTAATTATGTTACTTTATCAAGACACTTTGTACATTAATCCTCATCTCTAAAGCACTTCACCTTGTCTTTGGAGAACTTAAGTTTCTACATTAACAAAAATCTAGTTGACCCAAAACTGCTGATTTAGGACTGAATTTTTCTGCTTCATTAACAGTTCGGTTTCACGACACTAAATATTTTACGGTTTTTTCTAATTGATAGATTAAGGGCTAAAAAATGGATAATTCTGATAAACCGCAAGGCCCCCCAGAGCAAGGACAGCCTTCCCCAGATCAAGCTCCAGAGCAAGGGCAGCCTTCCGCAAGTCAAGGACCACAGCTAGAAAAGCCTTCCACAGGTCAAGGTCCACAGCTAGAAAAGCCTTCCACAGATGAAGCTCCAGAACAAGGGCAGCCTTCTGCAGGTCAAAGTCTACAGCTAGGAAAGCCTTCCCCAGGTCAATCGCCTCCGCAGGGACAGCCTTTCCCAGGACAAGGTCCACAGCAGGGGCAGCCTTTCCCAGGACAAGGTCCACAACAGGGGCAGCCCTATCCTGGTCAAGCTCCTCCGCAGGGACAGCCTTTCCCAGGTCAAGCTCCGCCGCAGGGACCGCCTCTTTCCGGCCAAAGACCTCCGCAGGGACAGCCTTTCCCAGGACAAGGTCCACAGCAGGGACAGCCCTATCCTGGTCAAGCTCCTCCGCAGGGACAGCCTTTCCCAGGTCATCAAGTGCCTCAGCAAGGGCAGCCTTCGCAAGGTCAGGCGCCTCAAGGACAACCCTTTCCTGGACAAGTTCCGCCTCAAGGACAGCCCTTTCCTGGTCAAGCGCCACAGCAGGGGCAGCCCTTCCCTGTACAAGGTCCTCCACAGGGACAGCCTTTTCCTGTTCAAGCGCCACCGCAAGGACAGCCTTTGCCTGTTCAAGGGCCTCCGCAAGGACAACCTTTTCCTGTTCAAGCGCCTCAGCAAGGACAGCCCTTCCCAGGTCAAGCGCCTCAGCAAAGACAGCCTTCGCAAGGTCAGGCGCCTCAAGGACAGCCCTTTCCTGGTCAAGCGCCACAGCAGGGGCAGCCCTTCCCTGTACAAGGGCCTCCACAGGGACAGCCTTTTCCTGTTCAAGCACCTCAGCAGGGACAGCCTTTCCCAGGTCATCAAGTGCCTCAGCAAGGACAGCCTTCGCAAGGTCAGGCGCCTCAAGGACAGCCCTTTCCTGGTCAAGCGCCACAGCAGGGGCAGCCTTTTCCTGTTCAAGCGCCTCCGCAAGGACAGCCTTTGCCTGTTCAAGGGCCTCCGCAAGGACAACCTTTTCCTGTTCAAGCGCCTCAGCAAGGACAGCCTCAGCAAGGACAGCCTTCGCAAGGTCAGGCGCCTCAAGGACAGCCCTTTCCTGGTCAAGCGCCACAGCAGGGGCAGCCCTTCCCTGTACAAGGGCCTCCACAGGGGCAGCCCTTCCCTGGTCAAGCGCCACAGCAGGGGCAGCCCTTCCCTGGTCAACCTCAGCAAGGACAGCCTTTCCCTGGTCAACCTCAGCAAGGACAGCCATTTCCTGGTCAAGCGCCTCAGCAAGGACAGCCTTTCCCAGGTCAAGCGCCTCAGCTAAGACAACCTCTGCCGCCAATTCCATTGCCGCCTGGCACTGTTATGGGTTCTGTTGACTTCAATGCTATTGTGGCAAACTTCCGCACAGAAGTTGGAGACGAAATAAAGAATTTCTACTTTACGCCGAGCATTCCTGAAAAAAAATTGCGTAAAGCTATAGAAAATTATGCGCCATTAGCAAATCCAAACGATATTTTGGTGTTGTACGATAATACTTTATTGGGAAGTGCAACTGATGGATTTATGGTTGCACCAAACATGCTTTATGTGAATTCTGACTCTTCAAATAAAGTAATCATAAAGCCCGATGAAATCAAATCGATAAAATGTGGGGGCGCAACCATTAATATAAATGATCGGCTGATATTGGGTTGGCTAACAGAAAAAAACGAGAACTTAATAAAAAGCATATATGGGCTAATTACCGGATTGCTCGCAGTGGGCGATTACGGTGGCATCGCACCTGCTCCTTTAGTACTTGACGAAGATCCACCAGTAAACTTGCCCGATCTCGAAGCTAAGTTCAGAACCGCAAATCTTTCTTTTCAGCATGGGGTCTTTTTCTCACCAAACATCCCTCAGCAGAGTATTATAAATGCCACACAATCATACGCTAGAAATGTTAATCCCAGCAACATTATGGTGTTATTTGAGGCAGACGCAAATGGTAACGGTACTATGGATAGGTTTTTGCTTACCAGCGATACCATTTTTGCTAACAGTGGGATAGATAATAAAACTGCATTTTTCCGCCGCGATATGATTCGGTCGTTAAAGATTAAAATGGTGAGGCAAGCTAAAGAAACACATGCCGCCTTGCTTGTTAACGGCTACTTTACTTTAGCATTATTCCTAGATGTTGATTCTGCTAAGCGTGTTCTGGAGCTAATTACCGGAGTACTGTCCCTACAAGCATTTTGCAAAAGCAAAATTGCTTATGACCGAGCAGTAGCAGCTTTAAACCCCCCCAAGACAAAACTCAAAGCCACCATGGGATACATTAACTACAATGTTATAATACAGAACTTCTTGTCAGAAAAAGCCGAAAATTCATCAAGTTTCTATTTTTCTCCAAACATCCCACAAAACAAACTACAAAATGCTATCGCAGCGTATGCGCAAGGTGTAGCTCCAAGCCAGGTGACGATGTTATTTGACGCTACCACATTCGGGAAGGCCGACGATGGATTTTTGATTATTCCTGGCTATATTTTTGCCCACGAACCTAAAAACCAACCGCTAATTTTGCCTAGCCAGCAAATCAAATCAATAATAAAGAAACCAAAAAACAAAATTATTATAAACGGCTACACCATTTCCTTAGGCAAGATTGAAAACCCTGAATCGCTAAATTCCATTTATGGACTAATTACTGGTCTCCTCGGCTGGGGTGGATACAGTGGTCCTGTGCCAGCCCCCATTATTCAAGGTACAGATGAGCCCATAGATTTACGAAGTTTAGAAGCAGAATTCAGGGCATCAAATGTTAAAAATATTGAAAAGTATTATTTCAAACCGAATATCCCTCAGAAAAAACTAGCCAATGCAATTGGCAAATATGCACAAAATGCCGACCCCAACGACGTTTTGCTATTATTCGACGATACAACATTTGGAAGCGCTGATCAGGGATTTCTTCTCACTAGCAACTGCCTATACATCCATGACTACCAAAATACAAAAATGGCTGCCTTTCCCAGAGATCAAATACATTCTCTAAAATTCAAAAATGACAAACTCTTAGTAAATGGATACTTTAAGATTCCACATTTTTCAATTTCTCCAAATGAAACATATTGGCGCAATGTTTATGGGCTTATTGCTGGAGCTTTAGTGCTTGGTGGAATTTTGACACCACACCCAATATTCGCTTCTGACGCAGCAGCAATGGGGGCCGTAGATGAAGGTACCCCTCTCATGGATGAAGCGAATAGAGTAAAGGAAGAATTTCAAGAAGAAGGAAGCGAAGACGCCGATATTTCTTCCGATGTTTCTGAAGAAGAATTTGAAATGGACGATGATTCAGATTTCTTTAGCGATGAGGATTTTGATTTATTTGGCGATGGCGCAGATTTTGACTTAGAAGACGTCGGTGAATTAATTTCTGGTATTCTTGACCTATTTTCATAAGTTACTTTATCAAGAATCTTTGTCCATTAAGCTTCATCTCTAAAGCACTTCGCTTTGGCTTAGGGGAGTTTTGTCTCTTCATCAGCAAAAACTAGTGGACATGAAGCAGTTGATTTAGCACTAAATTTATGTACTCCATTTATACATTCCAAACTACTTTTGCGGCATTCAACATGGGTTTATCTGATAAAATAAAGTTAGACTTTTTTGATAAAATTATCCAATTATTGATACCGCAGCTAAAACATTATTCTCCCTTCCCTCAAGGAACTCCTGGGGCAGATCCCAATGCACAGTACTATTAGAGCAGCCGCAAGCACCTGATGCCCCAGTTCAGGCCAAGTACGCCTGAAGTGGCAATATCACCTAGCTTTAAAGCCATTGCCTAGAACCCTGTGACACTTCAAGGGGTCAAAAAAGCCGTAAGTCCTGAACAAGGTGAGAGCCCCTCAGAGGAAGGAAGCGACCAATAAGAATAAGCACATTTTTCCTTACCGCCTACTTTTTAATAAAATTTGCGCTAAAAAAGTGAAGCTTTACCATGATAGTCAAGAGAACTACTTGACAATATTTCCCAAATGTGTATATTGATTTATACTAGCTTCTAGCTAGCTAATTCTTTTAGATGCTTAGGATAACCATCTAAAATATGGAAAGTATACAATCATTTACCAATGCCTTATCAGATTACACATATATTACAAAAAGCCACCAAAGATGACGCCAGATATATCATCGATACCCTTAAATCCAAGCTTAGTTTTACCGATAATATTAGCCTGGAGGAAGGCTTTAAGCACTGGAAAGATGGGGCTATGCCTTTATCTTTGGCGCGAGGCATAGAAAAAGACTTAAGGTATCTAGCCAGTAATGACATAGCTTACAAGTGGCGGCAAGTGTACAAGAAAGAAAATCCGCCAGGTATACGCATTGAGGAAGTGGTAAATGATGCCGCAAAAGAGCTGGGAATAAAAACCAAGCCTTTTTGCAGTATAGAACAAAGGCTACAGACTATAGTAGAATCCTTCGTTGAAAATAATTTTACTAAACTTCCAGTAGACTCCCAAATTGAACTTTTGAAAAAAGTAAATCTGCCCTGCGATCAAATCACAACAATCATTGATGGCGTAAAAAATAAAAAGCTTTCTGTCATTCCAGTTTTGATTTCTGCCGCTGGTCCAACTTTGACCGCAATATTTGTTGACGCTTTACTCACAAAGCTGATAACAAAGATGATCTCCAAAAAGGCGTCTGATTCCATCATTAAAGAAGTTTCTTCCAAACTACCTTTAAAATTATTGGGCCCTGTGATGTGGTGGGCTTCCACCCTTTGGATCGCCAATTCCCTTTTCTTAGGACCCGTTAAGCGCAAAACTGTAAGAGTTGTCTTGCATCTTGGTTTGATATCCCTTAGGAACTCTGATACCCAAAACTAGAAAAAAGTTGGTACTGGCCAGCCAATCTTTTTTTATGGGGTTTACGGATCTATTGCGGCTAGGATAACGAAGGGGAGGCTCAGTTATTAATCTTAAATTTAGTCTTACCCTTGTCTTAAAGAATTAATATCAATATTGTATTTCTTTATCTTTGATGACAAGGTCTTGCGGGTTATCTTAAGTATTCCAGAGGCTTTGGTAAGATTTCCTCCTGTGTCTATGAGGACACTTTGAATATGCTGTTTTTCTATTTCTTCCAGGGGAGGAGGGTCATCCGAAGATTTCAAGTCGCCAGCGTCTTCACTTTCTTTAATAATTTTAACAGGTTTTAGGACGTTTTGAACTTCTTTGATTCCGGAGGGCAAATCCTTTTCAGAGACATATTCCCCCCGAGAAAGTATCACTGCCCTTTCCATGACATTTTGCAACTCGCGTATGTTTCCGGGCCAGTTGTATTTCAAGATTGCGTCCAAGGCTCCAGATGTAATGCCTTTAACCTCCTTGCGGTTTTTTTGGCTGAAACGTTGGATGAAATAGTTTGCCAGGGGTATTAAATCTTCCTTCCTTTCACGCAAAGGAGGCACGTGGATGGTCATCACATTCAGCCTATAGAACAAATCCTGCCTAAATCGCCCAGCTTCCACCTCTTTTTCCAGGTCCTTGTTGGTGGCTGCTATGAAGCGCACGTCTACCTTTTCCGTCTTATCGGAACCAACAGGTTGGATCTCCCCCTCTTGAATAGCACGTAAAAACTTCACCTGGATAGCCTGACTCACCTCAGCTATCTCATCTAAAAAGACAGTGCCTCCTGATGCCGAACGCAAACGTCCCTGCCGTAGCTCCTGGGCACCGGTAAAAGCCCCCTTGACGTGTCCGAAAAGCTCTGACTCTATAAGTGTCTCGGGGATAGCGGCACAGTTTATAGTAATAAAGTGAGCGTTGGCTCTAGAGCTACGGCTCTGGACTAAACGGGCTACAACTTCTTTACCTACACCGCTTTCACCAGTTATCAGAACTGTTGTTTCGTAGGGAGCGACTAATGCCACTGTGTCCATGATGTTCTTAAAGGCTTGGCTTTGACCCACCATGATGCTTCCGCCCTGTCCCCACAGGGCTTCTTCTTTTTCTGTTTTCAGCTGCTGATGCTCCAAAGCCTTGGACATGGTGTTACGTAACTTATCCAAATCCAAGGGTTTGGTGATGTAATCGTAGGCGCCACCAGACTTAATGGTCCATACCGCATCTTCTACGCTGGAGTAAGCCGTCATGATGATGACCGGAGTCTTTGTGTTGGGGCCCTTCTCTTTAATTTTGGAAAGAGCCGTAAGCCCGTCCATGACACCCATCCGCACATCCATGAGGATAAGGGAGTATTTTTTGGCATCTGCCATCCTGACCGCTTCTCCCCCGTCCTTTGTGGTCTCGGTGGCGTAGCCCCAGTCGGAGACAACGGTCTTTAGCATAAACAGATGTTCAGGATCATCGTCCACTATGAGGATGGGTTCGTCTGCCATGTTGCTCCTATAAAATTTTTGTCTAGAATCCTATTGTCTAGACCATTTCTTTCTTCCCCCGTTTTTTTCGCCTCATCATGCTCCCAGATAGGCGTCTTTGACTTGGGGGTTATTCAATAAGTTCTTAGCACTATCCTCCAACACCAGGTAACCCACGTCCAGGACATAGCCCCGGTCAGCAAGTTTTAAGGCCGCTCTAGCGTTCTGTTCCACTAGGACTATGGTTACACCCGACTCGTTGATACTCTTGATGGTCTCAAAGATAGATTTTACCAAAAGTGGAGCCAAACCCAAACTAGGTTCGTCTAAAAGCAGCAATTTAGGATCGCTCATGAGCGCCCGGCCTATGGCCAGCATCTGCTGCTCGCCTCCGGAAAGGGTTCCGGCCATCTGGTGTCCGCGCTCTTCTAGCCTGGGAAAGAGGGAAAAGACTCTGTCCAAGTACTGTGGCCCAATGGCGCCTTTCCTGGTAAAGGCCCCCAGTTTCAGGTTCTCCATCACGGTCATGGACCCAAAAAGCCTTCTGCCTTCTGGAACCTGGGTTATACCTTTTTCCACTACCGCGTGGCTCTTTAATCTGTCCAGCCTTTCCCCCTGGAAGCAGATCTCCCCTGATTTCACCGGTACCAAGCCGGAAACCGCCATAAGGGTAGTACTTTTGCCCGCCCCATTGGCACCTAGGATAGTCACTATTTCGCCCTCTTTAACAGAAAGGGTTATGCCGTGGAGGGCCTCCACACCGCCGTAAGCAACCTTTAGATCCTTCAATTCCAGCATTTTTACCCTTAGTCCTCTTCCCCTACCCCAAGGTAGGCCTCTATGACCTTAGGGTCCTTTTGTATCTCTTCCGGGGTACCTTCAGCTATGAGAGCCCCATTTTCCATGACTAGGACTCTATCACAGACATGCATCACAAAGCGCATGTCATGCTCTATAAGCATGACTGTCACATCCCTTTTGCGGATGTTCTCTATAAGACCGGTTAAGGCCTCGGTCTCCTTATCATTCATGCCTCCTGCTGGCTCGTCCAAGATGACTAGCTTGGGCTCAGTTGCCAGGGCTCTAGCTATCTCCAGACGCCTTTGGTCACCGTATGCCAAGGACCCCGCCTTGAGGTTCCATTTGGAAGCCAGGCCCACAAAGTCCAATTCATTCATGGCATTATTTAAGACCATCTTTTCCTCCCGCCGCTGGCGGGGTAAGTGGAAAATGGCTGCAAAAAGTCCAGACTGCATACGGCAATGGCAGCCAGACAGGACATTTTCCAAAACTGACATATGGGGAAAGAGCCTTATGGACTGGAAGGTCCTGGAGATACCCAACTTCACTATGCGGTGAGGCCTTAGTCCCGAAAGGCTGTGACCGGAAAAAAACACAAAGCCCGCATCAAGCTTTATAGAGCCCGTAATTAAGTTAAATACTGTTGTCTTTCCGGCTCCGTTGGGGCCTATGAGACCCACCACCTCGCCGCGGTTCACCCTAGCCGAAAAGCCGGCTACCGCCACTAAGCCTCCGAAGGTCTTGGTTATATTGTTTAAAGACAGTAAAAGCATATAATTCACTGTGGAAATTAAGCCTAAAAGCTACAGAAATAGTAAAAGGGAAAAGCTTTATGGGGCAATAGCAAAATATTTCCTTTTATCAATAAGTGCCCTTCTTAAATTCAGCTTTAGTAAATAAAGGTTTCTCTTTTAGTCATCTTTTTTACTCAAAGAGACTTTAGCTTGAGAAGAATTGCCATTTTGCCCCATTTTGTCCCAGGGTGGGGGCAGCTTATAGCGCTGGGGCTTGGGCGGAAGTAAGCCCTGGGGACGGAAGATCATCATAATTACCAGGGCCGCTCCAAAGACTAGGAGCCTGGAGTTCTGAAAACCTCTGAAGAGCTCTGGGAGGCCTATGATAAGAAAGGAGCCCAAAAGTACCCCCTTCTGGCTACCGGAGCCGCCTAATATGACAATGGTAAAGAGCAATACAGACTCCTCAAAGTTAAAGGAGCCCGGCGAGATAGTACGCATGCGGCTGGCATACAGGGTTCCGGCAAAACCGGCCCAAATTGCTCCCACTACAAAAGCCATGAGCTTGTAGCGGGTGGTATTGATGCCTATACCTTCAGCTGCCACAGGGTCTTCTTTAATGAACTTTAAAGCCCTGCCAAAACGAGAGTTCTCCAGCCAGTAAAAAAGAGTGACTGTAATAGCTACTACTATCCAAATGAGATAGAAAAAATGCTGGGGTCTGGCTATCTTAAAGCCAAAGATAGTGGGCCTGGCTATCCCCATAAGACCATTGGGGCCGCCAGTAACCCCAAAGATATTATTGGTCAAAGATATGCGGATAATCTCCACTATGCCTATGGTGACTATGAGAAGATAATCACCTCTCAAGTGGATAATAGGTCCAGCTACAATGGCAGCAAAAAGTCCGGCTGCCAAACCTGCCACCGGCAAGGTGCTAAGTATGGACCAGCCGTAGGTGAGATTTAAGATGGCGGTTACGTAAGCTCCCACGGCAAAAAAAGCGGCATGGCCCATGTTAAACATTCCGGCATGCCCTAAGATGACGTTTAAAGACAAGGCCAAAATGGCATAGAGGCCTACGGTATTTAAGACCTCAAGCCAATACATGGCCGAGGACAAGCCGGTAACCTTAAATATGACCGGAATAGAAAAAAAGATTGCTATTCCAGCTATTGTTAGAGGAAGGGGTAAAATTCTCTCTTTGCCCCCTCCTTCCTCAAGGGGGACCCTGTCGGATAAAAGGCCTTTAAAAGAAAAACTCACAATTCTATACCTAAAGCTTTTCCGCCACTCGCTCCGGCAGGAGCCCTGTAGGTCTAAAGACCAGGATAACTATTAGGACCATAAAGGTTATCCCGTCCTTCCAGGCAACGGAGATATAGGCAGCTCCCATGGACTCCAAAAGTCCTAAGAGAAGTCCTCCCACCATAGCCCCCTGGATATTGCCGATACCTCCAATGATGGCCGCTGTGAAGGCTTTTAGGCCATAAATCTGACCCATATTGAAGTTTATGGGTCCGTATAAGAGCCCGGCCATGAGTCCTGCTAGTCCTCCCAAGGCCGGGCCAATGATAAATACCAAGGCAATGACCCTGGAGACGTCTATGCCCATGAGCTTGGCAGCCCCTTGGTCTATGGCTGCAGCCCTAATAGCCATGCCGGTACGGGTACGATTTATGAAGATATAGAGGCCAAACATCACAAAGACGGCAACCAAAAAGACCAGGATGCGGATAAAGGGCATGGGCTGGCCGAATATATTCACCGATACATTTGGCAAGATGTTGGGCTTATAGGCCAGCCTCTGGGCACCCCATTTGAGCATAATGGCATTTTGTAAAAATATGCTGGCCCCCAGGGCGGAGACCACGGCGGCCAGCCTATCTGAATGACGCAAGGGCCTGTAAGCCACCCTTTCTAAAAGGTGTCCGGCAACTGCCACAAGGCAGGATACCAGGATGACCGAAAACCCAAGACCAATGACCGTGCCAAAAAGGCCCGTGAAATTAAAGGTGACCAGGAGGGTGAAACCTATATACGCCCCCAGGGTGAAAAGCTCCCCGTGGGCGAAGTTAATAAGCTTCATGACCCCATAGACCATGGTGTAACCTAAGGCTATGAGGGCATAGATTCCACCTACAGTTAAGCCGTTGGTAAGCTGTTGAATAAAAAAATCCAAAGCAAAAATCCTATATTTTTTTCTACTTCAGAACAAAGGCCCCGGTGGGGTCCACTTGGTAGAGGCGATAGACCTCACCAATGCGATCGCCTTTTTCATTAAAACTAATGGGGCCGGTAAGGCCGTTGTAGTCCTTAAGATCATTATGGAGGTACTGGGCAATGGCCTCAGGATTGTCACCGACATTCTTTATGGCTTCGGCTATGACACCAAAGGCATCACCAGCCAAGATGGCCCAGACCGAGGTAGGATAGACCTCATGTTTCTGCTGATAGGTGGCCAGTAGCTTGGCTGCAGCTTCTCCCTTGATATCGCCAGGTCCAGGAGGGGAGACAAAGTAGTAGCCAGCTGCTGCTTCCTCACCGGCGTTCTGGACGAGGGTCAGGTTATTGGTGGCATCTCCTCCTATCATAGGGACATCCCAATTCATGTCTTTTTTCTGCCTTAGAAGCAGAGCCGCCTCAGGATAGTAGCCTGTGAAGATGATGACATCAGGTTCGGCTGCTTTAATCTTGGTTAGAGTTGCGGTGAAATCCCTGTCCCCAGGGATGATAGCATCGTAGAAGACCTCGGTTACGCCGATATCGGCAAAGAGTTGCCGCGTCTCATCGGCCAAACCTTTGGAATAAGATGTATTGTCGTGGACCACTGCAACCTTTTTAAAGCCTAATTCTTTCACATATCTTGCTAATACCCTGCCCTGCTCATCATCGCGAGGACAGGTGCGGAAAAAGAGTGTCAAGCCCTTTTCAGTCAGACGGATAGCTGTGGACCCCGTAGCTACCTGGACAATACCCGCCTCGTCGTAGATGTCCTGGGTGGCCTCGGTCACATTGGAGCCGTAGGTACCCACAACTGCCACCACGCCTTCAGCATATAACTGCTGGGCAGCAAGTACTGCCGTCTTGGGGTCTCCGCCGTCATCGGCCGAGACTATTTCCACCTTGCGGCCGTTTATGCCGCCGGCACTATTTATCTCATCTGCCAGGATGACCACCACGTTTAACATGTCCTGGCCCTCAGAGGCCCAGGAGCCGGTATTGGGTCCCATGACCCCTATCTTAATAGGATTGTCTTGGGCCTCTGCGCCGGTACAGAAAAAAGTAATTGACCCTACAAGGGCCAATGTGAATGCCAGAAAGAGTGTAAAACGCATTTTATTATCTCTCCAATATTTTTTTTGAAGATAAAAGGGCACGGCACCTAGCTTATCTGATGCCCTTAGCCATAATTAGGGTAAAGAAAATTTTTTTACCTCGTAAAATTCTTTCCTAGGCCTTCTCAAAGAAGGCGGCATATGCCTTAAATGTCATCCACACATCCGCCTTAGAGGATATCTCAAAAGGGGAGTGCATTGAAAGGACCGGAGCACCGCAATCCACGATGTTTATGCCGTACTCTGCCAGGGTGAGGGCCACAGTACCGCCTCCACCTTCCTCTTGCTTACCGATTAAAGAGCTCTGCCATCTGATGCCGCTGGAATCAAAGATATTACGCACCTTGGCCATATATTCCGCCGCTGCCTCAGAGGCACCGTATTTGGCCGTACCTCCCGTGTAACGGGTAAGGCAGGGGCCGTAGGAAAGCCTGGCGCTGTTTAACTCGTCTATCACCTCCTTGAAGGTGGGGTCCCTTCCGCACTCCACATCGGCTGAAATGGCCCTAGAAAGAGAAAGGGACTTTAAAACGGAATGCCACTTGGGTTCCAAGCCCGAAGCCTCGAAGGCAGCTGAAGCCAAACGCTCGATAAAGTTGGAGTTGGCCCCGGTGGTACCGTAGCTACCAATCTCCTCCCTGTCGAAAATTATGAAAAGTAAAGGTTTTGCGGGCCTGGACTGGGAGAAAAAGGCCTTGGCCCCAGTATAGACAGACAAGCGGTCGTCCTGGCCGTAGCCTCCTATAAAAGAACCATCCAAGCCCACCTGACGGGCCCGTCCTGCTGGTACTATCTCTATCTCAGAGGATATGAGATCCTCTTCCCTAATCCCCCACTTGTCATACAGAATCTTTACAAGAGCCCCTTTTATCCTTTTTTTGTCATCATTTGCCTTTCCAGGCAAGGGGCGCGAAGCTGCCAGGACATTTAGCTTTTCAGCTGGAAAGGCCTCAGTTAGCCTCTTTTCCCTCTGGATCTTCCTATCCATGTGGGGCAGGATATCGGTGATGGTCAAGACAGGATCTTGTGACCTCTCCCCAAAGGTGTAATCTATGGTTCTTCCGTCCTTTAGGGCCGAAAAACCCCACAGGGCAACTGGCCTGGCTAGCCATTGGAATTTTTTGAGCCCACCGTAGAGGTTGGTCTTCAAAAGCCCTAAGGTTCCGTCTTCATAAATGCATTTGGGCTTTAAATCCAGCCTGGGGCTGTCGCCGTGGGCCACGATGATATTAAAGCCCTCTTCCACAGAAGCCTTGCCCTGCCTAAAAAGACCCAAGAGCTTTTTATGGTGCTGTAGGAAGCCACTAATCCTGCGATTGGGGTAGGGCTTAGAGAGATCGTGTAAACTATTGCCCCCGGCTTCCATACGGACATAATCCAAGACCTTGCGTTCGGTCTTGGCAATGGTAAGGAACTCAATATAGCCTTCAGAGAACTGTTCAATCTCTTTTAAGTCAGCAGCAGTAACATTATCCCAGATACTTGAAATTTCTTCGCCCTTATTCTTTTGTTTACTTGTGACATTATCTTTGCTGGAAGCCATTAATTTTAATCCTTAAATGTAGTAAGCCAAAAGGGGGTGTAATTTGGCGTTTATTGGGGAAAAGGTAGGTTTGAAACAAAAAGATAAATACAAGACACAAGAGGCTTG
>JAITII010000148.1 GCA_031279515.1 Deltaproteobacteria bacterium | reverse complement strand
TTTTACTTTTATCATTAAATATCCTTAAAAGTATCTTTAAAAATTTCCTCATAGACAATATCAACATGCCAGTTAAAATTGTAAATTGCTTATAGAAAGAATATGATAATAAACATTATACACCTCCTTTAAAATTTTAAAGAGTTTTGTCACGTAAGGCTACTATAGCCAATGTTTCATCCATAGTCTTTTTTGATTCACTTAATATATTATCCTTTTTTTCTTTGATTTCTTGCTTTAGTTCTTTATCTTCAATGCTATGGAAATTTACATCTACCGATAACATTGCAGCCCTGACAGTAGATTCTAGCAGAATACATGCCACTGCGCAATCATTTACCACCGATCCATTACCTATTTCAGACAAACGTTTATTATAAAACAGAAGATCGTTTGCAAGTACAGCTATGCTCAACGGTACCATAGCAGCTTTAATTATAGCATTCTGAATTTCTTCTTTGCGAATATTTTTTTGATTGTCTGTTTCTTTTGGTAATCTATAAGCTAAAAGAACGCCGTCAAAAGCGTCCATGTCTTGTTGGGTAAGTATTTTAATCTTCTCAATCCCAGAAGTCATAGAATCCAGTAACTTTTCTACCTCACCATATACATCTTCATAACCCTTCTTATTCAAAGTGAGGTTAGCTACCATGGCTCCCATTGATGCTCCTAATGCACCGCTCATTGCTGTTACGCTACCCCCGCCTGGGACATGACTTTTCGAGCAAGCTAGCTCCAAAATCTCTGTAAAGGGTTTAGCGTACAATTCTTGATATTCGATCATAAGATACCTCAGTTAAATTAGTAAAAAATTCTTTATTTACCCTTTTGGAGTGAAATAGCCTTTATAAGGTTCTTTAAAAGAAGCGTTACTGTCAAAGAGCCAACTCCACCAGGTACTGGGGATAAAAAATCTACAACATCAGCGGCTCCTTCTTCCACATCACCTTTGAGCTTCCCATCTGGTAGAACGCTAATGCCTGCGTCAATTACAATTTGGCCAGGTGAAAGCATATCGACTTTTACAAGACCAGCTTGGCCTGTGGCTGCTACTACGATATCAGCATTTTTAACAACATTGGCTAAGTTTTTAGTCTGGGAGTGGCAAACGGTAACAGTAGTATTTTTCTTGATAAGCAAGAGTGTAAGCGGCAATCCTACTGTAGGACCTCTGCCAATAATCGCCACATTTTTCCCTTTGATCTCTACATTAGTACTTTCTATCAAAGTTAGGCATGATAAAGGTGTCACTGGCACCAAGGCTTCATCTAACCTTCCCATAAGTAAAAGGCCGCGGTTGACGGGTGTAACCCCGTCAACATCCTTTTTAGGATATATTGCGGAAGTAACATTATACGAGTCTATATGTTTAGGAAGAGGCAATTCAAGCATTATTCCATGGATAAAGGGATCTATATTCAAGGCTTGTATTGTCTCGATAATCTTATCCTCTGGAACATTATCTTTATAAAGCTCCAAAGCAAAATCGATTCCCAGTGCCTTACAACTCTTTTCCTTAGATTGAGCGTAGGTCATGGACGGAGCGTCACCTCCTACCAAAACTGTTACCAATCTAGGTGTAATTCCAATATCCTTTAATTTATTAACCTCATTTTTAATTTCTTCTTTTATTCTCGAAACTATCGGCTTGCTTTCTAATATTTGAGCTGTCATATTATACTCCCTTTCAACTTTTATCTATTGCATATATTATGGATTATGTCTTTATCCATTATAAAATTTAGCTTGAACAAGATAATTAATCTAGTTTATAAATTGTAAACAAATAACCCAAAGAAGGATATTTTATCGGGTTCATCTTTTAGTTGCATACCACTTAATTTAGCTATTTCAGACACATCTATGCACGCTCCTTCTAAGGATCTTACCCTCTTATCAGGAAAACGACATTGCTCATTGGTCACAAATGCACACTTTTCACAATATTTGCATGGGCCATAACCGAATACTGTTCCATTGCCTATTCTTGGGACTATGGTATCCATGATGTAAAAGCAAACTTTGTTCAAAACTTTTGCCACCTTCATCATAGATTTCCAATCAACAGAACATTTTATAGACCCTGTTACCATAAATATAACCGCTTTATCGTAGCCAAGAATCTCTTCTACTTTGCTTTCTATCGATTCTCAGTTGGGCGGACATGTCCAACTTTTATTAAAATTCCCACATAGATTCTGAGCACAAAACTTCCTATATTCTCTATTAAAACTTAGTTGCGCGGTATAAATGGGGGATAGATCGCTCACTCCTAGAGCTATAATTTCATTAAATATATCCTCTTCGTTATGTAAACTTTTCATTAACATAATTTACCGTCAGCAAATTGCATTTCTCTAGCCACATAAGGATATTCAGTTTTATTTGCAGGAAGTATAATTAAACGGCTGATGTTCTTTTTCTCCAATTAACACTTAAGTAAGGTAGTGCCACAAACAATGCTCCACCTACAATATTCCCAAGTGTTACAGGAATTAAATTATTAACAAAAAAGGTCTTCCAAGTGGCTGTTAGTTGAATTCCGACCCCTATTACCTCTGATGATTTTCCTAAGAAAATTCCCAAGGGAATAAAGCACATATTAGCCACACTATGTTCCATTCCCAGGACAACAAATGTCGTAATAGGAGGCCACATGAGAACTGCCTTCGAAACGCAGTCTTGTGCAAACAGACTCATAAATATGGCAAGACAAACTAGCCAGTTACAGAGTATCCCCCTTAAAAATGCAGTCAAAAAAGTAAGGCTAGTTTTAGAATTTGCCAAACTTACTGCATTACTTATAATTGGCAATGAACCATCAGGACCAGTATCAAACAAAACTTTTGACTGAAATACCAAAAATGCTAAAAATATTGACCCAATTAAGTTTCCAATATATGATATGGTAAGATAACTAAACCACGTTCTCAAATTGGTGTCTTTCACGGCACACGAACTTGTCATATACATCACATCACCTGTGAAAAGTGATGCGCCGGCTATTAACACCATTAGTAGTCCTACAGGGAAAGTTAAGCCAAAAAGCAGTTTTATTATATTTCCCCAGGCAGGGTTTAAGTTTCCAGTGACTTTTAAGGCAAGCACTGCTCCAAACCCAATATAGATTCCGGCTAAAACAGACAAAATTATATGCGAACTAAACTTTTGTCGGGCCTTTCCCATTCCTATGGAAAGTACTGTATCTATTGTTTCAGCCGGAGTCTTCATATTAACCATTTAAATATTTCTCTGATAAATAATCTCTAAGTGATAAATATACTAAAATCATAGATTAAAGGGGTTTTGTCTTACTCCATCAAACCCCTAGAAAAGTCCCGTTATCTTTCCAGTGTCTGTCTCTACTTCGATGCGGCGGAAAGCCGGATCAGAGGCTGTACCTGGCATAAGAGAGATATCTCCCACGACAGGAACGACAAATTCGGCACCTGAATAGATAAGTGCATCTCTGACATAGAGCCTATAATTTTTGGGAACTCCCTTTAAGTTAGGATCCCCCGATAAAGAGAGATGGGTCTTTACCATGCAGAGTCCGAACTTGCTTGTGGTAGCGTCGCTTTGGTAGAGGGCAAGTTTCTTTTCTGCTTCGGAGGAATAGTCCACCCCGTCAGCACCATAAATCTCCCTGGCCACTAGGCTAATCCTCTCTTTAAAGGGCATGTCCAGACTGTAGAGCAATTTGAAGCTCGTCTTTTCCTCGCAAGCATCTTTGACTGCATGGGCCAGCTCTAATGCCCCCTCGCCGCCTTTAAGCCAGTGCTCCGAAACAGCGACTCTCGCTCCGGCTCTTTCGCAGGCGTTCCTTATGGCGGCTATCTCCTCTTTTGTATCCGTCACAAAAGCGTTGATACACACTACAGGACTTATCCCTGACTTTTTTACAATCTCAACGTGGTGCAGAAGGTTTTCTACCCCTTTTTCCACCAATGCCACATTCGGCTTCGAGTATTCTTCAGGCAAGGGATTACCGGGCTTTGGAACAGGCGCTCCGCCATGGCACTTTAAAGCCCGCACGGTAGCTACCACAACCGCTGCATTGGGGATAAGACCCGAATAACGGCATTTGAGGTTCCAGAACTTTTCGAAGCCGATGTCAGCGGCAAAGCCTGACTCCGTCACGTGGTAGTCGACAAGCTTTAAGGCCACCCTATCGGCTATTATGGAGCTTTGGCCAATCGCTATGTTAGCAAAGGGGCCGGCATGGACAAAACAGGGTTGTCCTTCTATGGTTTGGAGTAAATTGGGCTTTAAGGCCTCCACCATCCAGGCGGTCATAGCCCCGCCCACTTCCAAATCATTGGCCGTAACCGGCTTTCCTTCCTTACTGTAGGCAAGGGTAATTTGGCCTATCCTTCTACGCAGATCCGGCAAGTCGCTTGCCAAAGCCAAGATGGCCATAAGTTCTGAGCTTACGGCTATGCCGAATTTGGACTGCATCAAAAAGCCATCTCTCTTGCCCCCTATTCCTATGATGATGTTCCGTAAACACTGGGCGGCAAGATCCATGACAAAGCCGAACCCCACATTATCGGGGTCAATATTTAAGCGACTGAGCCCCCTGGATTCCAGAAACTTGTCTGTGTTGTTCTCCTCGTGCTGCATTCGGGAGTTTAAAGCCACCATCCCTAGGTTATGGGCGTTCATGATGGCATTGATATCCCCTGTGAGCCCCAAGGAAAAGGGTGTCAAAGGCAAACACTGGCTCATGCCGCCACCAGCTGCCGAGCCTTTGATATTCATAGTGGGACCCCCAGATGGCTGACGGATTGCCGCTGCCACGTTCAAACCTAAAAGCCCCATGCCCTGGACTAGCCCCAAAATGGTGGTAGACTTACCCTCTCCTAAGGGTGTAGGCGTTATAGCCGTAACGTCTATGTATTTGCCGTCCTTTTTGTCTTTCAACCTTTCCAGGACCTTTGGGAAGTCTATTTTGGCCACGTAATGGCCATAGGGCAATACCTCCTCTTCCAAGAGTCCCATTTTCTCCGCTAATTTGGAAATCTTCATCAAATATTTCTCTGCTGCAGCCGCTATTTCATAGTCCTTGGCACCTTTTCCAGTGTAATCTTCCCATTTGATACCCTGCATTTAAACCTCCTAAAAACGCATCCTCGCGCTTTAACTGTTCTTGTAAAATTCGTTGATTTATAGTTAGTTTTTTAGATTAGGTCAAAAGAAGTTTTTCCTTTCTCATCGAAAAGTTTTCTTTCCCAAATACTGTACTAAACTTTACTTCTATCCACCACAACGAAAATAATAAAAAATAAAACATAGTAAGTCAATCAGCTAAATTCATTAAATGGACTTAAACATACAACAATTTGAACATATAGAAAAATGTTTTAATTTTTATCTGAAATTTTCCCAGGCTAAATGGCTTATGGTGAAGAGTAAATAACTACCTATTTTTGATGTTCCTTTTTCAGACATAAATTTAGACTTAATTTTATACAAACTTTTTTGCTGATATCCTTTTTCCTCTTTACTTATGGCACAGTGGCACTAAATCCGACCTAAATTTAGTGTTACCCCTTACCCTCCTCCCTTTTTAGTCCCAAAAAGCCTTGGGTAGAATTTTGCAAAGCTTTAGAAAGATGCCTTACGCCAGATACTTTTTTTACTAGAGCTGAGGCCGGGGGACAAGTTTGGCTTCTTTTACTATGGTTGGTACCATATGTTCCCACTCAACCAACATGAGGTGCACCCCGCTTATGCCTTTCATTTCCTTAAACTCCTGAATCTGCTCTGAGGCCATCTTTATGCCCTCTTCTGCCTGCTTATCTTTGGCTACCCCTTTGAGCCTTTCGATGTAACTATCGGGCATGGTGATGCCAGGGACATTATTTTTCATGTACTTGGCCATTCCCAGAGATTTTAAAGGCGTCACACCGGCTAGAAAATAGCATTTTTCCGTAAGGCCCATTTCCACGGCCTTTGCCATAAATTTCCGGAACCTTGCCATATCATAGATGCATTGGCTCTGCATAAAATCCACCCCGGCTTCTACTTTTTTAGCGGCACGGATGACCCTGTAATCCTCGGGATCGGCAAAAGGATTGTAGGCGGCACCTATAAAGAGTTTGGGTCTCCCATCTTCTGGTATCTCTTGCCCTGACATGAGCCTGCCCTCATCGCGCATGTTCTTCAAAGCCCTTATAAGATTTATGGAATCTAGGTCATAGACGTTCTTGGCCTCTGGATGGTCACCAAATGTTTGGTGGTCCCCAGAGAGGATCAAAAGATTATTTATCCCCAATGCCGCTGCTCCCAGGATATCTGACTGCATGGCAATCCGGTTCCGGTCCCGGCAGACCATCTGCATATTAGCTTCCAGCCCGTTTTGTTGGGCTATGAGGCTGGCAGCTAAAGACGACATGCGCACGACAGCTGTCTGGTTATCTGTGACATTGACAGAATCCACATTTCCCACAAGATGTTTGGCTTTCTCAGTAACATCACTTTTTCTAGCGCTTCTGGGGGGACCCAATTCCCCAGTTACCGCAAAATTGCCTGAAGTTAAAATTTTCTCCAAATTACTCTGTGTCTTTAGATTCCCGCTCACTTCAAAAGCTCCTGCCGTACGATTTTCCTAGGACCACCGTCTCTGCTTGACCGCCAATCCTTGACCAGATCAATTTTCATGAAATCGTCCATTTTTCCCTCTTGTAGGATTTTTTCTACTATGAGCTGCCAGACGCAGTCGATCTCTTTGGAAACCTCGCATTTGCCGCCAGAAGACCCTCCGCAAGGGCCGTTTAAAAGGCTTTTGGAACAACGGGATATAGGGCACAAGCCTCCAAACTTGTGGATGATACAGTTACCACAGGCCTGACAGTGTTCCGCCCAGATTCCATGGGCCAAAGCTCCCCCTAAAAAACAGGTGTTTAAAACAGGGTAGACCCTTTCCGCTGGATAGCGCCTGGAAAGAAATTGAGGTCCTATGGAACAAGCCATAGATAAAATGGCATCGTATCTCTTGTCCATGAGATGAGATACCTCATCGATGTACTCGGGGTCACATTGGCGCTCCAGGGTGAACTCGTCAACCTGCAAAGGGCTGTCGTTTTTAGACGAGTCCAGTCTTAAAAGCGAAGCTAGAACTTCCACTTCCTTAGTGCCGCCGGCGTTGCACACAGTAACACAGCCCCTGCAGCCTATGACACAGACCTTTTTTTTGTCCGCTACAAAGCCTTTGATCTCTTCCATTGGCTTTCTTTCAGCTATAATCATGATTATTTTTAACCCTTGAACCTAGACAAATTAAATAAGTGAAATAGCCTTTAAAAATTTCTGACCTTCTTTGCTGGTGACGGCCCCAACTCAGTTATTCTATTGGTGAAATCCCTGGCTATTTCGGCAAATCTCGGCCCCTGAGACGCAGAAAGGTTAAACATTTCTATCCTTTCCGGCTCAAAGCCGATATTTTTAAGCTCCCCTTTTAAGAAATTCACCCTCTTTCTGGCCCTTATGTTCCCGTCCAGAAAGTGACAGTTTCCCTCCAGGCACCCTGCCACATAAACCCCGTCTGCCCCCTTTTCCATGGCCCTTAAGGCTAAAATGACATCAAAACGTCCAGTGCAAGGGATGAGAACTATCTCCACATCCGTGGGGTACTGGAGCCTCATGGAGCCTGCCATGTCAGCTGCGCTATAGGCGCAGTATTGACAACAAAAGGCTATGATCTTAGGCTCCCACGCTATATTTACAGCCAACTCTGCTGTCATAATCTTAGGGTCCTTCTACTGCAAATAAGGGATTAGCCTTGAGGCCTCCCCATAACTAATAACATATTTATAAGGCCGCAATGCCCCCTATAAACCCTTTGCCTCCTATAAATTGCTCCCAGCTTCCAGTTGTCTTGTCTCTTTAGAAGCATACCCATTCCCACTGGAGGCTAAAGCTGCCACCTTGGCAAGCAGCTGGTCGTCGGTAAAAAACTGCAATTTTATGGCTTTACCAGGGCATTCCCCGACACAGACCCCGCACCCTTGACAAATGGCCGGCTCCATAAAGGCATGCCCACGCAGGGCCCTATCTTTTTCGTTTTCCACAATCTTGGGAATGGACAGAGGACAAGCCCTTACGCAAGTACAGCACACAGCGCATTTGTCTGGGTTAGCCACTGCGACGACACCTCCCACCATGACATAGGGCTTGGCCAAGACTGCTGCTGCTCTGGCGGCCGCCGCCTTGGCTTGGGCTATGCTCTCCTCAATGGGTTTAGGGTAATGGGCGAGCCCCGCAATATACTGACCTTCTGTTGCAAGATCCACGGGCCTTAGCTTCATATGGGCTTCCAGCAAAAATCCCTCGGCATTCAACTGCCCTTTGAATACTTCCACTATCTCCTCTTTCATGGGGACTGGATCAATGCCTCCGGCCAAAGTGAGATAGTCAGTAGTTATCTTAAGCGGCCTGTTTAAGACCTGGTCCAACACTGTGACCATAAGCTCTCCGTCAGGCCCTTCTTCGACAATGGGCGGCTCTTCCAACTGGTAACGGATGAAAATTACCCCGCGGGCTCTGGCCTCCTGGTATTTTCTTTCCCTAAACCCATAAGAGCGCATGTCCCTGAAAAGGACAAAGATTCGTGCTGAGGGGTTCCTGTCTAGGATAGTAAGGGCGCTTTCAAGGGTATGGGTGCAGCAGATCTTGGAACAATAGGGTCGCTCCGGGACCCTGGACTCCACGCAATTGATGAAGGTATATACACCGCCTTTTTTGCTTAGCCCTTTATCGCCATCCTTTAATTTCTTGTCCATATCCAAGGTGCTTAGCACCTTGGAACTGGCTCCATAGAGATAAAGTTTCGGTACATGCCCCTGGCCTCCAGGGGCTAGCACCGTAACTCCGTGCTTTAGCAAAAACTCCCCTTCTGGGCCCTGGATTTGCGTCTCAAAGTTTCCAACAAAGCCTTCCGAACTCTTAGGGTAGCTATTAAAGTGCGTCTCCACCAAGGGGTGGGCCAAGGTCTCTTCTATTAGGGCTCGGGTAAAGGCCTCAATATCTTTATCCCTGGAGAAAACCTTCAAAGACTCACCGCCTAAAGAATCCCTTCTTTCCAGCAAATGGGTCTTAAAGCCCAGTTCGGCAATAGCCAGTGCTGCGCTCATACCGGCGACCCCGCCTCCCACCACCAAGGCTTCACGGGTTAAATCCATCCTCGTCATGTACATGGGTTCTAAAAGAGCTGCCTTGGCAATAGCGCCTCGCACCAGATCTTTAGCCTTAGCCGTAGCCTTTATTGGCTCCTTCTGGTGGACCCAAGAATCTTGGTCCCTTATATTAGCCATCTCAAAGAGAAACTTATTTAAGCCTGCCTGGGCCAGGGTTTCGCGGAACATGCCCTCGTGGGTCCTGGGCGAACAGGAGGCCACCACCACGCGGTTTAAATTGTGCTCGTGGATGGCATCTTTTATCTTTGACTGGGTGTCTGCGGAACAAGTAAAAAGGTTAGTATCGGATAGCTCCACAAAGGGAAGAGACCGGGCATATCTTGCCACCTCTTCCACATCCACCACTGAGGCGATGTTTATACCGCAATGGCAGATAAAGACACCTATCCTAGGGACCTGGCCGGTGATGTCCATTTCCTCAGGATAACTACGAGTCCTCGTTTTGGTGAACCTGGCTTCAGCTATGCCGCTAGCAGCCGCCTGGGCTGCAGCTTGGGCCTCTACCACCGTCATTGGTATATCTTTTGGCTCGCATACGGCTCCGCAGGCGTAGATCCCGTCACGGCCCGTGCTAACGGCATCAAAGCTATCTGTCTTGATAAAACCGTCCTCATTTAAGCTTATACCCAAAACCTCTGAAAGCTTCCCCAGGGCCTTTTGTGGAGTAAGCCCTACGGATAGGACCACCATGTCAAAAATTTCTTTTTTCCTCTCCCCTGACTGTATAATGTAGTCAATTTCTACGTCACCTGAGGGGAGGGGCGTTAAGGTATGCACTCTTGACCTTACAAAATTCACTCCGCTATTTTTGGCGTTGTTGTAGTATTTCTCAAAGTCCTTGCCGTAACTACGGATATCCATATAAAAGATGGAGGTCTCCAACTTGTCCGGCCCTCCGGCATGCTCAATAGCAATGGCAGCCTCTTTCATGGCGTACATACAACAGACGGCAGAGCAATATTTTTTGTCGCAGTGGTTTATGTCCCTTGAGCCGACACACTGGATCCAGGCAATTCTGGCCGGTTCCTTATGGTCCGAGGGCCTGACCATATGGCCTTGGAATGGCCCTGAAGCAGACAGGATTCTTTCGAACTCTAAGGAAGTCACTATGTTAGGGGAATCTTTGTACCGATAAGTTATAGCGTTAAAAGGATCGTAGGGGTCAAAACCTGTAGCCAATACCACGGCCCCTACCTGGAGCTCAAGGGTTTCACTTTTCTGGCGGTGAGTCTCTAAGGTTAGAGCTCCGGGAAGACAGGCTTTGACACAGCGAAAGCACTGGCAACAGGCGCCGCAAGCTGCGCAGCGTTTGGCTTCGTCAATGGCAATTTCCTCACTAAAGCCCAGGTCAAACTCTTTAAAGTCTAAGATCCGCTCTTCCTTTGGCCTTATTTGGGATTTATTGCGCCAGTGGGTTCCTTCAGGCAGTTCCCTATAGTGCTCCTGGCCTGTAAATTCTATCTTCTCACGGCCATAGGCCATATCCTCGCCTTTAAGATAGCGAGATATTGAGATTGCCGCCTCTCTACCTGCAGCAATAGCGTCTATGGCTAAAGAAGGGCCCAGCTGGACGTCCCCTCCGGCAAAGATACCGGGTCTATTGGTTTCAAATGTTAGTGGGTTTACACTAATTCTGGAGCCCTTTATAAGCCTTATCTCTTTATCATCTTTTACTGCCTCGCTTGATGGCAATTGGCCTATGGCAGATATTACTACATCGTAGACTGGACTTATAATGTCACTTTCATCGCTTATAAGCTTTGCCTTCCTATCGTTTTCGTCACCTTCTGCTATTGTTCTAACTAAACTTACCTTAAGGGCCCCTTTCTCTCGGACGATCTTTAGGGGACTGCGCATAAGCATTAGCTTTACGCCTTCTTCTAAGGCCTCGTCCACTTCCCAAGACCAGGCAGGCATGGCGCCCCTACCGCGCCTGTAGCCCAAGGTGACCTGGGCACCCAAGCGGATGGCTGAGCGGGCAGCGTCCATGGCAACATTTCCCGCCCCCAGTACCAGTACCTTCTGGCCCTTCAAACTTACCCTCTCCCCCAGATTAATTTTCCTTAAAAACTCTATCCCAGAGATAACACCGTCTAATTCCTCACCTTCTACCCTCAAAGGAGAATTGTTATGGGCTCCCATTGCCAGAAAGACAGCCTTATAACCATCCTCTATGAGGCTATCTAAAGTAAAATCCGTACCTAGGGACTTGTTATAGAAAATCTCTGCTCCAGAAAAAGAGAGGATAAAATCTATTTCCTTTTGGAGTATCTCTATAGGCAACCTATAGTCCGGTATACCCAGTCGCAAGGCACCTCCCGCTACGGGAGAAGCCTCAAAGATATCGCTTTTTATACCGCGTCTGGCTAGATGGTAAGCTAATGAGAGCCCGGCAGGACCTGCGCCCACTATGGCACACTTACCCTCCCTTTCCTCCTCCAAGGTAAAGGTTTTGCCCGCCTCTTCTAAATCCCCTTTTTCGGCTACCAAACGTTTGATATTTCTTATGTCCAGAGGACCTTCAAGCTGGCCCCTGCGGCAACAGGTCTCGCAGGGGTGAGCGCAAATCCTGCCTAAGGTGCCAGGCAAAGGTAGGACATCCAAAATAGTCTCCAAGGCCTCCTGGAACCGGCCCTGGCTAGCCAATGATACGTAACCGTGGGCATTGACATGAGCCGGACAGGCCACTACACAGGGGCTTATACTCTCTTTGGTAAGGGAATAAGAGTTGGGATATGCCTGGGCATAGGACTTATATGTTACTTTTCTGGTGTTCAGGCTTTGGTTAAACTCATTTAAGAGATCCACCGGACAGACCTTGGCGCAATCTCCGCAAGCGGTGCACTTAGCATTATCTAAATAGCGGGGATTTTTTAATATCTTAGCCCTAAAATTGCCCGCTTCTCCCGTTAATTCCAAAAGCTCAGCGTTATTTATCACCTCGACATTGATATGGGCACCAATGTCATTTAATTTAGGCGAGATGATACACATTGAGCAGTCATTAGTGGGGAAGACCTTATCAAGTTGTGCCATACGCCCACCGACAGCTGGATTTTTCTCAATTAAATAGACGAAAAAACCCATTTCAGCTAAATCCAAGGCGGATTGGATGCCGGATATGCCGCCCCCCACGACCAAGACCTGGCCTATTGTCTCTTTGTCAGACATCGATTAAACCTTCAGACTTCTATGGAGCGATAAAGCAAGAACATCTTAAAAATAAAAAAAGTACCTTTTTATAAGTTAAAAAATTATTCAGTACTTTCTTCCTGGGAGTCATAGGACACATGCAACAATTCATGCTCCCGGCCTTTGAGGATTCCGCTAAAAATATCTTCAATCAAGGGATTATCACTGCTGCGCTTGTAGCTCATAAGCTTGTCTATGGCATAAAGGCCTTTTCCCCTTATCTCTTTTACGCTTAAAGGTACGTAGGGTTGACCGGCTCCGCAGACGCAGCCACCAGGGCAGGCCATAACCTCAACAAAGTCAAAGACCTTTTTGCCGCTCAATATGTCCTCTAAAAGTCTTCCCACATTTCCCAGTCCGCTCACTACAGCTATGGACAAGGTCTTTCCCTTGTATTCCACCTGTAACTCCTTTAAGCCCTCCATTCCCCGCTCTCCAGCCATGGCGGTTTGGAGCAGGGTAGCATTGGAGCTATCTTCCGTAAGGGTCCTCAAGACCGCCTCGGTGACGCCTCCAGAAACGCCAAAGATAACGCCGGCACCTGTCACTATTCCAAAAGGATTGTCCACAGCCTCTGGCTCCAGCTTGTTAAACTGGTAGCCGGATTGCTCAATCATGCGGATAAGCTCCTGAGTACTTAAGACATGGTCCACAATGGGAACACCGTCGCAGGTGAATTCGGGCCGCACGGCCTCGTATTTTTTAGCTGTGCAGGGCATCACCGCTACATGCACATGTCTTTTTCCGTTATTTTTGTAGTATTGCTTTACCAAGGCCCCAAACATTTGCATAGGGGATTTGCAGGTAGAGATATTTCCCATGAGTTCCGGGTACCTCTTTTCTGCGTAATTTATCCATGCCGGGCAGCAGGAGGTAAATAAGGGGAGGCTATGTGTTTTTTCCACAAATTTCAAAAACTCTTTGGACTCTTCCTCCACAGTCATGTCAGCTCCCAAGGTGGTGTCAAAGACCTTGACAAAGCCCATACGCTTCAAAGCCGCCACGATAAGGCCCAAGGCATTCTGCCCTTCCTCAAAGCCCATCCGTTTACCTATGGCAACCCTCACTGCAGGGGCTATTTGGACCGTTACATCCGTATTCTTGTCCAAGAGATCTGACCAGACCGCCTCAAGGGAGTTTTTCACTGAGATGGCGCCCGTGGGACAGACTGCAGCACATTGCCCGCAACCCACGCAAGGCGAAGATGCCATGGGCACCCCAAAGGCAGTAGCCACCTTCATTTGGGAACCACGGAAGGCAAAGTCTATGGCTCCCACATTCTGGATCTCATTACAGACCCTAATACAGTCTCCGCAGAGTATGCATTTGCTCCTATCAATGGAAACGGAGGCTGAGGACTCGTCTGGCTCGGGGGTATAGGCGGTATTTAAATACCGTATATTCTTTATGCCAAACTTTAAGGCCAAATCCTGGAGACGGCATTCTCCGCTTTTGTTGCAGACAGTACAGTCTCTGTTGTGGTTGGAGAGCAAGAGCTCTAGTATATTTTTCCTGTATTTGCGAAGCCGGGCTGTGTTGGTCCAGACCTTGTGGCCGACCCTGGGCGGCTCTGAGCAGGCCGCCTCTAAACCGCCCTTTTCGTTTTCCACAAGACACATGCGACAGGCCCCGTGGATTGAAAGTTCACTGTAATAGCAAAATGTGGGAAGCTCAATACCTATTTTCCGGATGAGTTCCAAGATATTCCTTTCATCATGGATTTCAACAGGAATATTGTCTATAGTCATGTATCCTTTCATCACCAGGCCTCCTTTATAGCCACAAATTTACAGCTGGAAACGCAGACGCCACACCTGGTGCAGATTATGGGATCTATAGAGTAGATCTCCTTTGCTTTACCTGATATGGCGTTAGTTGGGCATAACTTTGCACATTTGCTGCAGCCCTTGCAGAGTTCTGGCTCGATATAGTATTTTTTGAGCTTCTCGCAAGAATGCGCCGGGCATTGCCTGTCCACAATATGCGCCTGGTATTCCTCCTCAAAGTTCTTAATTGTGCTCAAAACCGGGGAAGGCGCAGTTTTTCCTAGTCCGCAAAGCGCTGTTTCCTTTATGGTGATGGCCAAATCTAAAAGATTGTCTATATCCGTTGCCCTGCCGTTTCCGGAAACTATGCGCTCTAGGATTAAAAGCATGCGCTTTGTGCCTTCCCGGCAGGGTATGCACTTGCCGCACGACTCCCTTTGAGTAAAATTCATAAAAAAGCGGGCAAGCTCCACCATACAAGTATCCTCGTCCGCCACCACGAGACCCCCAGAACCAATCATAGCCCCGGCCTTGGCTAGGGAATCAAAGTCCAACGGAAGATCGAAGTGCTCTTCCGTAAGGCACGCCCCTGAAGGACCTCCTATCTGCACGGCCTTAAACTTCTTTCCACCTTTCATGCCGCCGCCCACGTCATAGATGACTTCTTTTAAAGTCATGCCCAATGGGACTTCAATAAGGCCAGTGTTTTCAATATTCCCTGTTATGGAAAAGGCCTTGGTCCCTGGGCTGGACTCGGTACCTATTGATTTATAGAACTCGGAGCCCTTATCTATTATCACCGCGACATTGGCAAAGGTCTCCACATTATTTAAGACTGTGGGCTTATCAAAGAGCCCATGCTCCACAGTCCTGGGGGGCTTTACCCTTGGAAATCCGCGCTTTCCTTCAATGGAGGCCGTAAGCGCGCTCCCCTCGCCACAGACAAAGGCTCCGGCGCCACGGTTCAAATGAAACCTAAAGGAAAAATCAGAGCCCAAAATATTTTCCCCTGAGAGCCCATACTCCTCGAGGTCGGCTATAGCCTTCTTTAGCCTCCGCACGGCTAAAGGGTACTCTGCACGGACATAGATATAGCCATCTGACGCGCCTACGGCACGTCCTGCTATCAGCATACCCTCCAGCATCCTATGGGGATCTCCCTCCATGATACTGCAATCCATAAAGGCTCCGGGATCACCTTCATCGCCGTTGCAGACTATGTACTTTGGAAACAATTTCTGACGATAGACCTGTTGCCACTTGTAACCGGTGGGAAAACCTCCTCCCCCGCGGCCGCGGAGCTTGGAATCCGCTATCTCCTTTATGATTTCCTGGGAACTCATATCGTAGATGGCCTTCTCAAAGGATTTGTAGCCACCAGCAGCTAAATACTCCAAAATGGATTCCGCATCAATATTGCCGCAATTTTCAAGGACCAGACGCATCTGCCTTTTAAAAAAGGGAATCTCTTGTGTCCTTTTGCAGACTGCCCCGTCATGGTCCTTATACGCCAGCCTCTCCACATGACGGCCTTGCTGTACAGTCTCGGTTACAATGACCTCGCAGTCAGAAGATTTCACCTTAGTATATAGGTAGCCCTCAGGCTCCACTCGCACTAAGACGCCTTTCTCACAGAGGGCCTGACAGCCACTCCGTTTGAGACCAACTCCATGGCCGTCTTCAATAAACTTTACTGAGCAAGGAATTTTAAGCCGTTCTAAGACCGCCTTGAATTGGTCGTACACTTCTTCCGCTCCGCTGGCAACGCAGCCGGTACCTGAACACACCAATATCTTTCGGACCTCATCTTGAGCAGACCTCTGACACTTTTCCCGCAAGTCTTTTAACTCTTGCCTGCTTCTTAACATAAGATCTATTCTCCTTTGACTTCTATAAGTGACTCTAAAAGTTCAGTAGCCTTATCGGGGGTCATGGCTGGATAGGCCTTACCATTTAAGGTTATTACCGGAGACAGACCACAAGCCCCAAGACAGGCAACAACTTCAACCGTAAAGGCCAGATCCTTTGTAGTCACCGCCCCTGGCTCAAGCTTTAATTTCGCTTTGAGCCTTTCCAATATGGGAAGCGACTTTCTGACGTGGCAGGCAGTCCCGTCACAAACCTTTATAATGTTTTTGCCTTTGGGCTCCAGGGAGAAGTTTTCGTAAAAAGTGGCAAGGGAATAAATCCTGGCCTCGCTTAAGCCAGTTGATTTCGACAAAAATGGAAAGATTTCCTTTGGCAGATACCGGTATTTTTCTTGAATCTCTTGCAGCATGGCAATTATCGAGCTGGGAGATCTTTTGAAATAGCTTACGATTTCTTCCAAGAAATCCATGTTAACGACATTTTCCATATTTCACCTGAAAAATAGTTGTTATAATACCCCTAAAGTCTTGTCATTTTTAATAAAAGCGCCTTCTAGGTAAATTTTCATCAGTGGATTGAAAATTGATAAATACGCCTTAAGGGAAGCTCAATTTTGACAAGAACTATTTCATTTTTTTGGAGTAAGTTGCGTCTTCTCGTTGTTTCGGCTGATTTTTCAGGATTTCCACAAGGAAGAAAGAGGATAGGAGAAGTATGTGGTTATGGAGTGGAAAATCAAACACAATCTTCATTTTGCAAGCCCATTTGTTTGCAATCTTTTCATGGGCAATATTTACAAAACCTGGGACTGATTATAAAGCTTCAAGTTAAATCTTGACGAATAAAATTGAGATTAAAATATGGTAAAATTCAAGCTTTGTGTAAATGTTTCAAATTTGCACAAAAGCCCATTTTAATTTCAGCTGACAAAATACAGTCCATTATCTTCCATTTTTAACCTGCCTCAATGCCTGTAAAGGGACTCCTGTCAATATCTATATAGCTGCATCTTTACTTGCCGCAATAAATGCCACATGCTTTTAGAGTTTTAGCCCCTACGCTAGTGAAGTTTTTATAAGGCGGCCTAGCTCATGCTAAGGATTGGATAAACAGACAAAAGATCCTTAAGCCCAAGCCTATAAAATTTTCTTTTCTTTTTTCCAAGTGGCCAAAAATCTTGAAAATTTTTAAATAGTAGAGAGTAACTTAATCTTTATTAAAAATCTTAGTATTTTTTTACAAAGCCTAGAGCCTTATTGAATTTAACCCATTTTCCTTTCCCTTAGTGTCTCTATCCCCCTAAACGGATACATTGACTAGCCCCAAATTAGCTAGGGCCTCTCTATTTCCCTTTGCAAAGACCGCGCCAAAGTGCTATAAGGTATAGTGGATATATGTCCACTTATGTCTACTGTAAAATCTTTTGGCAAGATAAAAGGGACGAAATTGGCCCCAAAGACTCACCATAGCGCAACTATTAATAGAGCGCAGCAAAACCCCAAGCTCTGGGCACTGGTGGACTGCAACTGTTTCTACTGCTCCTGCGAAAGGATCTTCAGGCCCGATCTAGAGAGCAAACCCTTGGTAGTGCTTTCCAATAACGATGGCTGCGTAGTGGCCATCACCCCTGAGGCCAAGGCTCTGGGCTTTAAAAATGGTGACGTCTACTTCAAAAAGGAAAAGAAGTTACGGGCCGCCAATGTGGCCATCTTCTCATCTAACTATGCCCTCTATGGCGACATATCCAGAAGGGTTATGCTCACTATGGAGTCCTTAGTACCTAAGATCTGCCAATACTCCATAGACGAATCCTTCATACCCTTCGACCACAGCCTGGCTGCTAGAGCAGAAGAGCTGGGCTGGGACCTGGCCAAGAGGGTAAAGGGCTGGGTGGGCGTCCCTGTGCGGGTCGGAATAGGGGCCACCAGGACTCTAGCCAAGCTCTCCAATCACTGGGCCAAGAAGATCTCCCGGGTACTACACCTGGAACTGGGTTCCACTGAGTTGGAGGAAATCTTAGAGAAGACCCCACCTGAAGATGTCTGGGGCATAGGCAGGAGAGGAGCCGCCAAGCTTTACAAGCTGGGGGTGGACTCGGCACGAAAATTGCGGGACATGGACCTTACCAGCGCTAAAAAGCTCCTTTCCATAACTGGGCAAAGGACTGTTTTGGAGCTAAGGGGCCACCAGTGCATAACCGACGACCTGATGCCAGCCTTCCGCAAGACCATGATCTCCAGCCGCAGTTTCGGAGCTAAGATAGAACACTGTGCCGACCTCATGGAAGCCTTGGCAGCTCACGCTGCCATTGCCGGAGAAAGGCTCCGCAAGGAGGCCATGGTGGCAACTGGGCTCCATGTCTTTATAGAGACCAGCCGTTACGATGAGTCTCCCTTTAACACAGGGGCCTCTGTGGACCTCCAAAGTCCCACAAACTCCACTGTGGACATCACCAAAGCTGCCCGCCAGGCCCTTATGGCCTGCTTTAGGAAGGGCCACGCCTATGCCAAGGCCGGAATCTTGCTCTACGAACTTATGAGCGAAGAAGAGGCCGCCGCCAAGGCAGGCTTACTCTTTCCACAAACAAATGAGCAAAGCGTAAATCTCATGGGGGCTTTTGATGAGATTAACTCCAAATATGGCGCCGGAACTATCCGGCTTTCAGCTCAGGGGAAGGATACGCCCTTTTGGGGCATGCGCCGCCGCAAGCTATCTGACCTTTCAACCACTGACTGGGACAAGCTCCCTGTGGTAAAAGCCGAATTATAGGGGCTACAATTTATGAAGCACATAGGTGACTACACCCCAGATTACCGTGTCCTCGTTATCTGTGATATCAAACTCCGGAAAATCCGGGTTGTCCGGCACCAGATAGATCCTCTTATCTTTAATCTTCAACCTCTTGACAGTTAACTCTCCTTCCCAGGCGGCTATAACCACCTTGCCGGATCCGGCGCTTAAGGAGCGGTCCACCACCAAAAGGTCCCCGTCGTGGATTGCCGCCCCCAGCATGGAGTCACCTTTAACCTTGAGGAAAAAGGTGGCAGGGGGATTGCGGACCACTAGCTTGTGGAGGTCTAGCTGTTCCTGGACATAGTCCTCAGCCGGGGAAGGAAATCCCGCTGAGATGGGAACAAAAAAGAGAGGCTGGCCCTTTTCCCTGGACCCGGTATCCTCGGGAATAAAAATAGTAAAGTGGAGGTTATTTAGCTTAATATTGGCCATAGGGTAAAGATTGGCTTTTTTTCTAGGTAATGAGAAAGTTTGCTAGAAATTGGGGGCTTATTTATAAACCCCTATTCTTTTCGCTGCCCGTGCCTTTCCAGCTCTTCTATTGTTGTCACAGCATTATTTTCGTCCACAAAGACTATCTTGGGGCGGTGATATTCCAGCTCTTGCGGGGTAACTAGGCAGAAAGACATGATGATTATCTTGTCTCCTTTGATTGCCAGCCTGGCAGCGGCGCCGTTTACACAGACGGTCCCTTGACCAGGCTCCCCTTTGATGCAGTAGGTCTCAAAGCGTACCCCGGACTCTAGGTTTACCACCAGGATCTTTTCGTATTCATTCATACCAGCCGCTTCCATAAGCCAGGGGTCAATAGATACGCTTCCCATGTAAGCCAACTCAGTCTGGGTTACCTTGGCACGGTGGATCTTGGATTTAAGAACATTAAGGTGCACAGCTCTTCCCTCAGGAAAAAATAAAATTGTCAATCAGTCTGGTAGTGCCTATACGGGCCGCTAGGGCACATAGGACCTCACCAGTTATCTCATCGGTCTGCCTTAAGCCCAAAGTTTCCACAAGCTCTACATACTCCAGTGAAACTAATGGCTCTGTAGCTAAGACCCTTTGGATTTTGTCAATAATAGGGGCCCTCTTTTTTTCCCCGGCTAAAATAAGGGCGCGCCCCTCTTCCAATGCCTTGTGGAGGATGGGAGCCGCCTTTCTCTCTGTCAATGAAAGATAACTGTTGCGGGAGCTCATGGCAAGACCGTCTGCCTCCCTCACAGTGGGGCAGCCTACAAGCTCTATGGGAAAATTCAAATCTAGGACCATGCGCCTGAGGATAAAAAATTGTTGAGCATCCTTTAAGCCAAAATAGGCCCTAGTGGGCGCCACAATGTTAAAGAGCTTGGCAACCACTGTACAGACACCCTTAAAGTGGCTTGGCCTGGCCCGAGCGCAGAGATTTACAGTTAAAGACGGCACTTCCACAATGGCGGCAAAATTGGGGCCGTACATCTCATTTGGTTCTGGGTGGAAGACAGCTGTAGCCCCCAGAGACTGGCAAAAGGCTAGGTCTTTTTCCAGATCCCTAGGGTAGCTGGAAAGATCCTCTCCAGGGGCAAACTGGGTGGGATTTACAAAGACGCTCACCACAGCGCGATCATTTTCTTGGACTGCACGCTCTATCAGGCTCCCATGGCCCTCATGTAAATAACCCATGGTGGGAACGAATCCTAAAGTCCCATCCTTGGCGTATTGCTGAGCCACAGCGTGCATCTGGGTAACTGAAGTGATTACCTTCATTTTCTAGTAGAGCTTGTCTAGGACGTCAGGGGCGTCCTGGAATCCGTATTCCGGGGTGGGGAACTTTTCTTCTTTCACCTCGGAAACAAACTGCCGAAAGGCTTCTGAAATGAGCTTTCCGCCTTCTAAGTATTTCTTTACGAACTTGGGGCAAAAGTCCTCAAAGAGCCCCAAAAGGTCATGGTAAACCAGGATCTGACCATCGCAATTCTTGCCCGCTCCAATGCCTATGGTGGGTATCTTAAGCTCTTTGGTGATAAGTTCTGCTACATTGGGGGGCACGCACTCTATTACCACTGCAAAAGCCCCTGCCTCTTCTATGGCCTTGGCGTCTTCTAAAAGCTTTGTTATTGTCTCATTACTTTTGCCCTGCACCTTGAAGCCGCCCATGGCGTTGATGGACTGGGGCGTAAGGCCAATATGGCCCATGACAGGGATAGAGGCATCCACTATAGCCCTAATCTGAGGGGCTACCACCTTACCGCCCTCCAATTTTACTGCGTGCCCCCTCCCCTCTTTCAAGAGACGTCCGGCATTCTCCACTGCCTTGGGTACGGATACCTGGTAGGATAAAAAGGGCATATCGGCCACCACCAGAGCCTCTTTGGTGCCCCGGGACACGGCAAGGGTGTGGTGGACCATGACGTCCATGGTCACTGACAAGGTATCTGGAAGGCCCATGATGACGTTTCCCAGGGAATCTCCTACTAGTATAGAGTCTATTCCAGCTCCGTCCACAAGGCGGGCAAAGGAATAGTCGTAGGCTGTGAGCATAGTAAGCTTTTCGCCCTTGGCCTTGGCATCGGCAAATGTTGCTACGGTTTTTTTCATGTTACCCCCTTGGGATTGGCTAGTACTTTAATAATTTAAGCTTCCTTTTTCGTCTCTTGTTAAGATTATATCTCGCTTTAATTTAGGACTAGTAGCCAAAAAAAAGCCAGAGTTTTAACGCATCTTTATAATTGTATTATAAACCCGTCGCTCTTGTAATACTAAACTGTTTTTTTTGAGCCAAAAAGAGAAACAGCCGCAATATTTTGTCAATTCTTCTCCAATAGCCTTGCCAAAGGCGTATAGTCGCGCGTAGGGTGCTTACGGGAGGCTATTTCTAAGAGCTTAGAGGCCAAAAGATTATAAATCTGTAAAGTTTTGCCCTCCAGGACAGAAAGGTGCGCCTCTATGGTCCCGGTATCCCCTCTTTCCACAGGACCAGTTAAGGCCTTTTCTGGTCCCAGGTGGAGGATATTACTAGCATTTAAAAGCATGAGTTCATAAAGCCCCTGGGCAGCTTCCCTAAGCTCACAAGCCTCAAACATCTCGAGGCCCACCTGGGCCAGGGCCACGGAAAAATTACTCACAAAGCTGGCCGCACAGTGATACAAGGTTTTGTGTTCTTTTTTTATGGGAAAGACCTTGTTACCCAAGGGCCTTAATAACTCCAAGATAGGCCCTGTGGCATCCCTTGTACCCTCCAAAGTGAAAATGGCCTTCTGCAAAAGTTTACTTGAATTTTTGTCAGGTATTGCCATGAGGGGATGGAGAGAGGCCCCTCTTGCCCCCTTTTGCATGAGGGGCTCCAAGATCTCTGAGCTTTGGCTACCGGAGCTGTGGCAAAAAATTTTTAAGTCCAATGGAGCGCCCCCGCAGCTGAGCTCTAAAGCGACTTTTGCTATGGCATCATCCGGTACTGTTAAAAATATGATATCCGAGGCCCTTATAAGCTCTTTAGGGTCTAAAAAGACGCTGCTTTGCGTATTTTCAGCAGCCTGCCTAGCTGAATCCTGGCTGCGGGAAAAGTAGCCCATTATTTTTGTGCTATTAGCTTCTAAGAGGTAGCTCCCCAGTGAATTTCCTACCTTCCCAGCGCCTATGAAGCCAATTGTCATCATAACCCCTCATGATCCCCAAATAGCACAAGTTAGCTTTAGTACCCTTGCACTAAAGCTAAGAGCTCTTGGGACTTAGAAACTAAAAGCCTCTATATTTTTTGCTGATTTTATGCCCCTGGCACTGAATTTACGATGGCCTTTGCGACCAATTCCGCGCCCATTGCCCCTAGGTAGTTGGGGCTAACTACTGGTCCTTTACCAGAGGAGAGGGCCAGGACAATGTCTCCATCAAAGAGAAGATGCGCCGGATAAATAGCCCTGGCTATTCCGCAAGCTGCCATGCGCGCCAGCCTATAGGCTCCCACCTTGTTCAAAGGTGAGTTTGTAGCTACTGCTATAAGGACCGTAGCACCTCTATTTGCAGGAAAATTGTTGGCCTCTAGTTGAGAAAGATAATTTAAGATATCATCTTTCCCGGCCAAAGTGCCATCTTTTTTCCTTAAGCCCGATACAATCTTCCCTGTTTCAATGTCTATGACGCTGCCTGAAGGGTTAACCACAGCCAAGACCGCTAACTGTAAACCAGAGTCCAATTGTACCCCACTCACCCCGATCCCAGAGGGGCTCTCCAAAGAAAGCCCTCCCAGTTTTCCAGCTGCTGCAGAGACCCCGGCCCCGTAGGGGCCGCTTAACAAGGGCTCGTTATTGGCCCATTTGGCGGCATCGTAGCCCATCTTGGCATCTGGAAGCCGACCCTGGGAACGATTTTGCGGGTAATCGTAGATAACAGCTGCAGGCACAATAGGAACTTTGATGCCTCCGGTATCAAAGCCCTTACCCTGTTCCCTTAAATACTCCACCACCCCGGTGACGGCTCCCAGGCCGTAAGCACTACCACCGGAAAAGAGGAGCCCATTAATTCTGTCCACCAGGGCAGTAGGCCTTAGGGCCTCCAATTCATGGCTGCCTGGTGCAAAACCAGGGCTGTAACTAGAAGCTGCTGCTCCTTCAGGGCAAAGTATGACTGTACAGCCTGTAGCTTGAGCCGCGTCCACACAATGCCCCACAGAAAATCCATCTACTTCACTAATTCCAATTTCCTTCATGGATGCCTCGCAAAAATTAAAAGTAACCCGACAATTGTAACAGAATTATAAATCTCAACGGGTTTTTATTGGTTTTGCCTCCCTATCCATGGAGAGCCAGATTTTCGAAAAAAAGTCTAATATTATAAATAAATATACTATATTAGTCTTATTATGTCAATTTTAAATTATAAATAAATATATAATTGTTTTTTTGACTTTTATATGTTTTTTATTAAAAAATAATATAAATATATAGATTGAAAGCCATTTTATGCAATTAATACGACCTTGAAAGTCCTAAAAAGACATAAAAGGCTATCTTACAATTTTCAAATGGACATATCCAGCCAACTATCGGAGCTAATATCGCCAGTTTCTGCCACCTTAGAAAACTATAGCTACAACAAAAGAAAATGACTTTGAAACTAGGCTGGGCTTATTGAGTAAGATTTCGCCCGCCGGACAAAATAGCACAATCTAAAGAGAAACTATCTCGCAAAAGGAAAAAACCCGCCGCCTTGATGCTCTAAACCGGGAATTGCTACGCAAAAATCACATCTTCAGAGCTTGAAGCTAAAAAAGGGGCCAATTTCCTTATGATACTACTAGAACCGCATAAGTTCAGAGCATTTACTTGTTAATCTAGGGTCTAGCCCATTATTGGCGACTAATAGTATCTTCGCGGCTCAAATATTGATATATGACAATTACTCCCATTTATAGAAAAAAATAGCCTTTTAAAGAAATGCCCGAAAGCCATAACTCCAACGATCGGATTAAGAGTCTGGAACAAATCCAATAATAAGTAAAGCTACAAAATATGAGCTTAATCAGAAATTGTTAAAATAGCTCTTAATAATAGAACAATGAAAATCAAGAGCACATTTTTTGATAACTTAAGAGCTGTAAAGGAAAAGCCTAATGCGCTCTATTTCTATTTTTAGCCATTGATTCTACAGTTTTATCAATTTCTTTTGAACTTATCATAACTGGCCCAAAAACCTAAGATGACCCAAAGGCACTTAAGATAAAGCCAAATTATTATATGGTACAGGCTAGATTAAAACATTTTATTAATTTATGATACTTAGCTCATTGATGCCTTAGCCTAAATCCCTTGGCTAAAAAGTTCTTTGTAAGCTTAATTTCTGACCTATTTTATCACCCCAAAATTCGGCTTTAGCTTCTATATTTAAATATGATATTCTTAAGTTTTGTATTAAATACTAATACAAATATATTATTAAATCTAAGAAATTTTAACCAATACCCTGAATAAGAAGGCTGTTTGATAATGCTAAGTTAACTTCAAGAGCAGTTATATAAAGGGGGCCAATCTTTTCTAAAGCCAGTCAAGCATTTAGTTTGTAGTTTGCCTTAAGAAGACTTCAAGCTCAAGTTTCGCAGATATTTAAGAAAAAAGAAAGGAATATAATGATATAATCACGGCCTTAAAATAGCACTATATATGTATATATATTCTTTTATATCTATATGTAGTTTAGTAAAAATATTGTTTAAAAAACTTGACATTTATTCAAGAGTAGGGTATAAAACATCATCGACTTTTATGGAGATCTATATGTCAAGTTTTGTATCAAGATTAATTAATGGGACCACCTACATATATGAGTCTACTGCCTTTAGAAATGCTGAAGGCAAACCCGATAATCACAAAACTAGTATTGGAAAAATTGATAGAGAGACAGGTAAAATCTGCCTCAATCAAAAATACTTAAATTATTTAAGTTCCAAGAAGATCAATATAATGGAACAAATTGTATTGTTGGAGAAAAAATTTGAAATACCTATCGAAAAGTCAATACTAAGAGATACGTTCCATGTTAATGACAAGCTACAATACGATCATAATATTTTATATAAGGTTGAAACTGAACCAGTTGAATCTTCCAACATTCAATTTCAACAAGAAAACTATGAGGAATTCGAAAAAAACATGCAAGAATGTGTGTCAATTAATTTTGGTTCTTCATATTTATTAGAACAATTATCTAAGCAAATCGGTCTATATCAAATAGTTAAAGAGGTTTTTTATCCTCATGCAAATGCAATTTTGTCTATTATTTTTTATCTAGTATCTAAAGGAGAACCAGTATATTATTGTGAAGATTGGATAGCTGATAATTTGGAGAATATTTCTCCATATAAGTTAAACTATCTGGATATCAGTATTTTACTACAAAATATCTCTGAAGAAAAAAAATCATCATTTTTCAAAAAATGGATTGATTTGAGGGATGAGCAAGAATATTTAGCTTTAGATATTGCATCTATTTCATCATTTTCTGAATTTATTGGCGACGTTGAGTATGGAAAAAATAAAGAGAATGATCTACTACCGCAAACTAATCTTTGTTTATTTTTTGGCAAAACTTCAGGTGTTCCGATTTATTTCACCCAATATTCAGGTAGTATTAATGATGTTGTAACATTAAAATCAACAATAGAACAATTACATTTTCTGAATAATAGAAATTGTAAAATTGTAATGGATAAGAGTTTTTATAGCACTGAAAACATAAACTTTTTACTAGAAAATTTTGAAGGATATCCTTTTTTAATTGCTGCTCCACTAAGAAACAAGTATATACATTTATTTGAAACTCTCGCAAGTGATATTTCACATGATAAATATAGAATACTATGTGAAAGGAAAATGGTACTTGGGAAGCGAGTCAGATATAAGTGGAATGATAACAATTACCTGTATATGTACTTTTATTTTAATCAAAAAACTTTTTCAGAAAAAAAAGATGATTTATATCAGTATTTATTACTTATAAGAGATGAAATTATTCATGATATTGATGTATATAAAAAACAAAAAGATAAGCAAAAATACTTTTTGATAAAAAGGAAGAAAAATTTTGATTCAACTGGTGAATATATTGTACAGTTAAACCATTTTGTCATAGCAGAAATGCTTAACACTACAGGTAAAATGATATTAATTGGAAATGATAAAGATTTGTCTATAGAAACAGCACTTGAAATTTGTAGATCAAAAGATATTGTTGAAAAAGGATTTCTAAGATTTCAAAGCAGTCTAGACTTGAAAAGGATAAGAATGCATAGTTCTAAAAGTATGTGTAATAAAGACTTCATATGTTTTTTAGCACAAATATTAATGTCATATCTTGATACTAAAATGTCATCTACTGGGTTGTATCATAAAATGCCACTTCATAAATTAATTAAAAAATTTCAATCATGCAAATTGAAAAAAATTGCAGGAAAACGAGTTTTAAATCCTTTATCAAAATTTCAAAAAGATACATTAAATAGTTTCGGAATAGATTGTCCTGATAAAAATTATGAACTGCTTAAGTAAATACAGATATAAAATGGAGCTGTAAAAAATCGTTTAATTTTACAGAAAAATGTTTAATAGATAGAGATTATCTTTTATCTTTAAATATACATAATAATATATTTAATATATTATAAATATTTTAAAGAGTATTAAATATTTTAGTAACAAAATTGTAGGTGATAAAATCTTAACTCAATGCTGGTTGTAAGCTACCCATTATCGCTATTTGTTTTTTCAAAGCGACATCTGGTAAGAAAAAATACTCCAACTAAGCTAAAAATAGCTATGAGTGCCGACATGGGAAAGGCAAATATAGCCCCACTAGGTCCCATAAGCGAGCTTATAAGAGCGGCTGCGGCAAATTGCAAGACCCCCACTATGGAAGAGGCGCTACCGGCATACTTGCCACTATAAGACATAGCCAGTGCTGTGGAATTGGCCGCCACCATAGGCAGACTCATCAGGATAAGGTAGAGGAAAAAAATAAGCCACAAAGCAGATGGAAGAACCCAGATCTCAGCTAACAATGTTAACAAGACTGAAGAGAGGGCCATCCAGATTATGGCCCCGGTTAAGATTAATCTCGCAGTAAATTTTCTTAAAAGTAAGAAGTTTAGCTGAGCCATGACGGCAACAGCTAAGGAAAAGATGGCGAAAGCCCAGCCGTACTCTGTCTCTGTAAAGCCGTAATAGTCCATTAATACGGCCGGGGAGCCGCTTATGAAGGCAAAGATAGAAGAGCCGGCCAAGGCCCCTGCCAAGGCCATGAAGAGAAAATTCCTATTAGAAATTATCTCAAGAAATACCTTGAGGATCTCCCAAAAGCTTTTCTTCACCCTTCTTTCCTGGGGCAGGGATTCCTCCAAGACAAAATAAGTAGCCAATAGGCAAAAACAACCCAAAATTGCCATGAAGACGAAGCAGGAGGACCAGGTAATGGTGGATACCAGGTAAGCACCTAAGACTGGAGCCACCACAGGCCCTATAGCCTGGATGGCCATAATGATGGTAAAGACCCTGGCCGAACCTTTAAGGTCAAAGGAGTCCCTGACAACTGCCCTACCTATGACCATGCCAGCGCAGCCTCCTAAAGCTTGCAAAAACCGCAAGAGGAGAAAGAGGCCTATGTCCCGCACGAAGACCATAAGCACTGAAACTATGATATAGAGAAGCAATCCCGCCATGAGAGGCACCCGGCGTCCGAATCTGTCGCTTAAAGGCCCGTACGCGAGTTGCCCTAGAGCCAACCCAAAGAAAAAGATAGATAAGGTAAGCTGAATCCTTTCCACGCTGGTATCCATGTCCTTGGCCATGGCGGGGAAGGCTGCCAGATACAGGTCAGTAGAAAAAGGGGCAAAGGCACATAAAAAACCCAAAAGAACAGTAAGCCTAGCCAAGCTTTTGGGCACAAAATGTGGGATGGTGGATTCCATAAAACCTTAATATTTGGAGGGATAATGAAAGTAAGGGGAGGTTTTTGAGCAAAACACCCAAAGAAAGCATCTTATCAGCTTTAGGGGAATTTTGCATGTGACGAAAATAATATTTCCGTCCATAAGGAGGTGGCTATAAGAAGGAAGCTAGAAAAAAGATTAGTAAATTAAGGTATTTAGAGAAATGGGGGGCTTAAGGTAGCTTTTAAGGGCCAATAAGAAAATTGGGGGCGATAGGGGCGTCTTTGGATTTTTATCTAAAGGTACAAAACATAGACCAAGAGCGAAAAAAATCTATCCATTAATCACATTTTCTACGAAAGAAAAATCGCTTAAAAAAACTAAAAGTCTCGGGGTTTAAAGCTTTTAGGCACTTAATTTAACAATAAATCTAATTTATTTGCAAATTCAGGATAGGTGGCGCAACAAAAGCTACTTGCTTTAGCATGCTCTAAAATTAATAATCGGCCGCAGTGCCCTCTACTTATGCAGTATCTGACTATGCGTTGCCATTAATCTCATTATTAATATATTTGTAAACATTCTGTTAAATGTCATACAAGGGCTTCTATCTGTTATGCTATTCAATGAGGCAAAAATTCTAGTTTTTTTCTTTTAATCTTTCCAAAACAATTCTAATACAAAACCTTCAAAAATAAGCCTTTTCTCTAATAAGCATGAAAAATCCTTCTCTTACCTTTAACGGGAAAATGTAAAGGCTAACAAGGAACTTTCATACAAGCTAAAAGGATTTACTTCTATTTTAGATTGTAGTAAGAGTTGTGGTATACGATGCGACCTTAAAAAGTATGAAAAAATAGATAATCCCAAATGCGCGCAGCCTATGACTTCAAAGCTAGCTAATAGAAAGAGGTGAGCTTATCGCCTTCTTAAAAAGATGGACAAAAAATGGCGCTTTTATCATTATCACATGTGAAGCCCTTGGCACTTCTAAACTTTGTCCTATTGTTTCTATTTCATCTATTAACTGTCCAAAGCCTGTAATCCTCAGAAATCACAGCAGAAAATTTTTCTAGCTCTAGGAGGCAAGGCCTCTAGGATAGAAGGAATGCCTTTACGGTAAAAGGCCTTTTTCTTTGAAATACTTGACGGCTCCATCATGCAAGGGTGCCGAATAAGTAATTATCATGCCTTCGGCAGTGAGATTGGACAAAGATAAATGCTGGCTTTTCAAATCTTCTAAGTTGTCAAATAACGCCTTGGTTATTCGATAAGCCAAGTCATCGGATAATTTTGTGGTGGCCATAAGGGTCGCCCTGGGCCCAAAGGTCACCACGTCGTTGTTAGTACCCCTGTACATCCCTCCAGGGATTATGGAAATGGAGAAGTAGGGGTATTTCTGCAGAAAGGAGTCCACTTTGGGGCCTGTCACCGGCACCAAATGTGAAGAACAGCTATTTGCTGCTTCTTGAATAGAGGCGTTAGGGTGGCCTACTACATAGATGTAAGCGTCAATCTTGTTGTTGCACAAGGCGCTTGCCATTTCAGGCGTCTTAAATTCTTCTGCTGAGGCAAAAATGTCCGTTGTCCAACCAAATTCCTCTATAAGCATTTCAAAAGTTTTACGGTTACCGGACCCAGGAACGCCAAGATTTACACGTTTTCCTTCTAGATCTTCAAAGGAGAATATATTGGCATCATCTCGTACCACCAGATTAAAAGACTCTGAATGTAGGGCAAAGAGTTCTCGAAGTTCCAAATTTGGACCCACCCCAGCGAATACTTCAGTACCTGTATACGCATAGTGCTGGATGTCAGACTGGACTAAAGCCAGGTCCAGATCCCCTAATTTAAGCGAATTTATGTTAGCCGCAGAACCACTGGAAGACAGGGCAGTGCAGTATATGATTGGTTCCGTTTCGCCATCTGAGCCAACTAACCTACAGATGGCTTGTCCTACAGGGTAGTAGACCCCGGTTACCCCGCCTGTGCCTAAGTTTATGTAAAGTTCCTTCAAAGACTGCCCAAAAACCTTGGTGGGAAAAAACAAGAAGGTGGCTATAAGAAGTGAGGTTAGATATATTTTAGCCAGAAATTTCATATGCTTTCTCCTAGATAAGAAAAATAGGCCCTTTTGACCAAAACTATATAGAAAAGTTCAGTCTAGAAGATTTTGCAAATTTACCTGAAATTTGCATTATTTCAAAGAAACTCATGATCAAGATATCTTCGCACATTAAAGGATGCGCTTATGTACTATTATAGCATATGAAAAATGCTTGGCTACAAAATCCCAATTTTACCCAGAGAGCTTAAGCTCTTTCCATTTTTAATCCCAATTTAACAAAACGACTTCTTTTTCAAGATGAAAAAAGTCATTTCATTAGGGTGTCTTTCGCGTACCCACAGGAAGCTTTTCCGGCTCATCGGCATCCCAAAGGGTAAAAAAGCCAAATCTGTCCTTTTCCCCTGTGGCTCCCAAAAAGTCTAGCACCGTCTGGCCAGTCTCTTGGATCCTGTTAAGTTCCCTTAAAGGAAGGCTGTTTTCGGCTTGCTGGCTATTTTCTGGGGGGTTTTCAGCTGGCAAAGGTGGAGCTTCATTTTTTGGAGGCTCTTCTGGATCCTGTTCCTGATAGAGGTAAAGGCTCTGGTATTCAGGCTCGCTACTAACGGGCTGGCCTGATATCAGGGGTCCCTGGGGGATCTCTCCCTGACCGTAGTAAAGCTCGATGCGGCATTCGCGGCTGCCTTTGCCGCAGCTGGAATAGACATAAATAGGAGCTACTGACACCCTTTTTAGCCTGGGACCATCCTCCAGTTTTTCAAACTCCACAGCCAAGATGGCACTCCGCTCCCTGGGCCGAGTCCGCTGATTGGAGATGAAATTTCCTAGGGAATAGGCCACTACGGCATAACCCTTGTCCGAAGGGACTATCTTTATGGGCTGGAGCACATGGGGATGAGTGCCTATGACTATATCCGCGCCATTTTCCAGAGCCAGGTCTACATACTTGTTCTGATAGCTGTTTGGGGTAATCCTATATTCCTCACCGAAGTGCATAAGGCAGACCAATACGTCTGGGTTTTGCTGCCTTGCCATCTCCAAGCCCTTAAGTAAAGTCTCTTCGGAGAGAATATTCAGATCTAAGGGCTGTTCCGGGTCCTTTTTAATGGCTGCATTGGAGCCGTAAGTAAAGTTAACTAAAGCCCACTTGATATCATCGTATTCCAGTAAAAGTGGTTGGTAAGGGGGAATTAGCTCATTACTTACCCCCGTCCAGATGATACCTAAACTATCTAAGACCTCGGTGGTGCGCCTGGCCCCTTCTGTGCTTCTATCCATCATGTGGTTATTGGCCAGGGTCACTATGGAGACGCCCAGGTCCTTTAAGGCCTCTGCCAGGGCATCTGGGGTATTGAATGCAGGATAGCCAGTGAACCCTGACTCAGGACCGGACAAGGTGGTCTCCAGGTTACCAATGACCATGGCCCGGCGCAACAAGGGCTTAATATTGGCGAACTGGGGATGAAAATCATAGCTACCATCCTCCCTTTTAGCTGCCCTTAACTGTTGACCGTGGACCATGATATCGCCTAAAAAAAGTACCCTGGCATAGGTATAAGGCTCCAAGTTTTGCGCCTGGGACTGGGGAGAAGCGTCCTGCCTTCCAGGCTCTACCGGTACTACTTCTATATTGCTTTCTTGATCTTGGCCTGCCCCATTATTACCCGTATTTGCCGGTGGGCTTTCCTCTTGGCTGGTAGGCAGAGGGGGAACGGGTTTAAGCTCATAGACTACAATGTCATTGGAATCGGGCGCCGGGGGAAGAGCCTGGCCTTGCTCTTGGGCCTTGGCCACCTGGCCGCAGCAAACCAGGGTCAGAAAAAGGGAGATAAACACCAAAAATGGAAGATATTTTCTCTGCATAATCGTGTCCTGGTGAGAAATACCGGCAAGGGAAGGTGGGAAAGAAATAGAGAGTTACCTAATAATATACAGTATATTATAATATAGCATCTTATAATAAAATTAAATAATTTTTACCCCTGGCTCCCCAGGATGCGTTTTAGTGAAACTTTACATAAAAAATGCGGTTGCGAGGACCGTCAAACTCACAGAAGAAGACACCTTGCCAGGTGCCCAAGACTAACTCCCCCTTTTCCACAAGTATTGTAACACTTGAGCCCACGGCGGAAGATTTGAGATGGGCAGCGCTATTGCCCTCATTGTGCTGGAAATCAGGACTGTCGGGAAAGGCCCTAGCCAAGCCCAAAAGGATGTCCTTGGGTACATTGGGGTCGGCATTTTCATTGATGGTAACCCCAGCAGTGGTATGTGGGACAAAGACGACACAGAATCCTTCCAGAATATTGGAATCCAAAAGACAATTTTTGATTTCAGAAGTAATGTTGATAAAGCCTTCTTTTGGGGTCTTTATGGTAAATGAGTACATTAGAAACGATTCCTATTATTTTTGATGTATTTTTGTATCATTGGCCGGATAAAATTAATACCTACTATACAAAATTTTGGCCTATTAGAAAACTCTAAATCACTACCCTCCTTGCCTCGGAAGGCTCTTGGACAAAAGGGCCTAAAAGCGCGAAAAAAATAAAGCCTAAACCCTTGAAGGGCACATAATAAAAAAGGGCCAGCCCAGCCAGGTTGGCCCTTAAATTTACCCTCATAGGGTTAAAAAATCCAAAAAGTAAAAATCTAGCCCTTCTTGCGGCAATCTTACCTAAAAAAGCCTATTCCACATGCACGGTAATATTCTTTTTAAGGCTGAATTTCTTAAGCTTATAGTTCATCAGCTGAGGAGAGATCTTGAGGCTCCTGGCCGCCTTAGCGGCATTGCCCCCAGCTGCCTCCAAAGCCGAGGCTATACGCTCAGCCTCGGCCGGGCGGTGGAGATAGTGCGGTGGTCTGACCTGATCCCTAGCAAAGCTTAGGGCCCGGGATTCGCTTAGCATATGGGCCAATAAGGTGGAACTGAAATGCCCAGTTGTAAGCTTGGTTTCCTCAGCGCTAACCATGTTCATGGCTCCTTCTATGGCGTTTTCTAACTCCCTCACATTACCTGGCCAGCGGTAACACTTGAAAGAGTCTTTGAGCTCATCATCTAAGTTTTCGACCTTTTTCCCCAAAAGCTCATTGTGTCTTTTGACGAAGTGATCGGTTAATAAGGGTATATCCCCCTTTCGTTCCCGCAAGGGAGGCAAAGCCACCATAACCGCCCCTAGACGCATCAAAAGCTCAGGCTTTAACCTGCCGCATTCCACAGCCTCGTTGGGTGCCACCCCCAAGGCGCTGATGAACTTTATAGAAAAGTCCCTATCGCTGTTAGAAGACCCTACCCTTCTAACCTTCTGATCCTTTATGGCTTTGGATATCTTCTTTTGCAGACCCACTGGGATGGTTTCTATGGAATCCAAAAAGAGGGTTCCACCATTAGCTAGCTCCAGGACCCCTGGACGATCCACCGACGCCGTAAATGCCCCCTCCACGGTACCAAAGAGGAGCCCCTCCAAGATGTTTTCCGGGATGGAAGAGCAGTTGAGGGTTATAAAGGGCTTGTCCCTTCTGATGGAGTTAGCATGGATGTATCTCGCTAACATATGCTTGCCGCTCCCCCTCTCCCCGTACATCAGGATAGGAGATGGGGTATCGGCAGACTTGGAGACTATGTCTAGGCAGGACAAATAACTCTTGTCCTCAGTCACTATATGACAGGAAGGTAGCTTAGCTACTTCCTCTTGTTCTTCAGACTTAAGGGTAGTACCTAGATCCAGGTTATAGGTTTCCAAAAAGCAATCGTACTCGTTGGAAAAAGAAATACACCCCAAAAGTGCCCCGTCTTTGACTATAGCAAAAACATTCTGGATAGTATTTACCAGTTTCCCTCTGGCAGCGTAGTAGACGCAGCTCTTGTTAACTAAAGGTTTCCGAGAGATTAGGGCAAGGATAATCGGATGGGAGGCCTTGTCTCCCACCTTCTGTAGGTCAGTAATTTTCTTACCCAAAGCTTCCGTAGGCTCTATATTGTCTATTTTAGCCTGGGCGGCATTAAGATAGACTATCTCCGAATTAAAATCCACGATGGTCACCCCTGTGGAAAAATCATCGAAGATCTGTGAAACAAGCTCGCCGGAGGAAAGTGCTCCGGTGAAGGTTTCTAAACTAATGAAACGCATATGATATCTCACTAAAAATAATAAACAGAATAATAAAAGAGCCGAGACGCAATCCCAGCCCAAAAGGTTATAGACATAATAGGGTCTTATGCTTATAACTTTACACTAGAAGACAAAAACCCATGGTCTTCCATGAGGCAGTATATCTGCCCTATGTAATCGTTGTTACATACCTCAAATAGAGGTGAAGATTTCTGGTGTTTCAAGTATGGGGAAGGATTTAAAGAAGGAAAAAAACAATAGGTAAAAAAAGTGCTTAAATTAAGCCCCATAAAAAAATAGTAAATCTTGAGTACCTTAAAAAGGCGCGACCTATCTGGCCAGATACGCCCTTTGGCTCATTGGGGCTAATCTTAAAATATAAATTTTTAAAGGTAAAGCAGTGCTAAAGGATTTTTCAAAATATTTTTACATTAAAAAGAGGGCTTTCAAGAACTAAAAAACTCTTAAAAAACAAAGTAATATACACTTAAAGTATATATTTAGAAATAAATATAACAAAATAACATATAATTAATGATAATAATTCCCAAAAAATACCCTAGCCTTAGCGTAAAAATTTTTTTAAAACCCACTAGTTTGCCTATGGGAAAAAAATTAGTAGTAAATGTTACACATTTTATTTTGTATAACATGCTTCAAAGAGCTAGATAAAAATTTTTTTCGCTAACTTAAGGTCATAGACTTCTATAGGTCCTTAAAAAAAGTCTAAAGATATGCCCCATTTTAAGAGACAAAATGTAGCACAAGTTACATTTCATTCCCAATAAACCAATGGGGGTTAGTAACTTCTCTCTTTAGCCCTAAGATTATCATGGTAAAGCTCTAAAGGTAGAACTCTAAAGGTAAAGCTCTAAAAGTAGAACTCTAAAGTAAAGCTCGAAAGGCCATTTAAAAAAGAAGAAATTTTAAAAAGCCTTATAAAAGCTCATGCGACCCTTAGAATTTGATATTAATCACCACATCTTTTAGCTTACATTTTGAAAAAGAAAAAGCCATAACTTAGAGAACATTAAACATCCAGCTATGTGGTACCCCCCCTAAGACCAAAACTAACTCTTAATTAAGTACTTTCCTGGAGCCCTAAGGTTGTATTTGCGGAGCTTACGAGAAACCCCAGCCTGGCTTATACCCAGTATTGTAGCCATTTCCCTGGTGCTACGACAGTGTACTATAGTCTCCATTAACAGGCGTTTTTCTATCAAATCCAGGGTCTCCATAAGGCCTGACACCTTCACGCTAGTAAAGCCGGGGATTTTGTCATCGAAAGGTGGACTTTCAATCTTCACCTTCTGCTTATGGCTCGAAGAGGCGAGTGGATCTACTGGTTTAAAATAGGCCTTTAAAAAGGCTCCTATGTTGGGGGAAACACTAAAAAGGGCTGCCTGGTATATGGCCGTTTCAAGCTCAACCACATTGGCTTGGAAGCTGCGCCCCTGAAGAACATCTATTGCCTCATGATCTAAATATTTGGAAAGCCCATAAATGCTGTTCAAATGCAAAAGTTTTTCCCTTGCCATATCCACAATGTCCTCGCTCCTATGCCTCAAGGATGGCACATTTATATGGAAGTCGTTCAATTTAAGGTAGAGCTCTTCTAGAAAAGACTTCTTCTTTACGAGAACTTCCAAATTGGCATTGGCAGAAAAGAAGATAGCGGCTTTGGATTGGAAGGGCTCAACACCACCCACCCTGCAATATTCGTGTTTTTCCAAAAACACCAAGATCTTCAGCTGGAAAGGAAGGGAAGTCTGGTGGAAGTTTTCCAGATATAAGGTACCCCTGCCCACAGCCTGAATGGCTCCGGCATAAGAGTGGATATCCGGTTGGCCTAGGGCCCCGCGCTCACAGCCAAAGATCGCCCCCTCCAGCTCCTTTTCCTCAAAGTCTGTGCAATTTATGGAGAGGAAAGGCTCGTCGGAGCGCAAGGAACTGTCGTGGATATAACGGGCTATCTTTCTCTTTTCTGTCCCTGGCTCACCGGTTAAAAGGATCGTTTGTATCTGCGAGCGGGAGAACTTATAGGCGGCATCTAGGGTCCTACGCATAATGGGGCTATTAGAGACAAAAGAATTGCGGGTGACCTTTTCTAAAGGGCGCCCGGAGAACTCCTCACTTAAGCTATCCAAAATCTCCCGCTCGTTGTTCGATAGGACATCAGGATCAAAATAATGGGTAAGATCCCTTTGAGTGACAAGTACCATCTTCACTTGCGCGTCTGAAGCCAGGATGGGACAGGCGGTTAAAGTCACCGTCTTGCCTGTTCGCAAATACCGCACAAGGCTGGTTACGGGAGATTTAGTCAAAATGGCCTCTGATACTATATTGACGTTCAAGTATCCTCGCTCTAAAAGCTTTAAGGCCTCTAAGCCCTCCAGGCTGCTCCTTTCCATTCCCAGGCGCAAGGCCATGTTTTCATTTGCAATAATCACCTTACCACATGAGTCGCAGACCATGATCCCGAAGCTACCGTTTTCCAAAATCTTCTCGTAGGCCCTGTTTAGCACCGTCGTGGAAGGGGACGATCCAAAAAAGGAGCCTAGATGCCTGTAGTCCATGATGGATATAGAAAGGCCTGAAAAATCTCCCCGTAAGGGTTGGGTTACGGCATAAAGCTCTGGAAACTCCAGGAGCTGGAAATAATTGCTTTCTTCCGAAAAGTTGGCCAGCTCAATGAAGTTTTTTGAACTAGCCCGAAATAATTCCCTTATGTCCTTACCCACCAGGGTGGAATCATTGAACTGTAGCAAGGTGCACATTTGACTGTTACTCTCTACTACGAGACCATCCTTATTAATAAGGATAACGCCAATAGGAAGGCTATCCAATGCCGTAGTAAGATTGATATTGTGCCTCAAGTTGATATTGCTGGTTAATTCGTGTGGAGGTAGTGCCATAGTATAAAATCTTGTGGTCTTAAACCGAGTAAAGGGCGCCCATCGCTTTTGTAAGCTGTAGCACCGGTTTCAAAAAAGCTCCCAATATCGTGTGTTTATAAAAATTGAGTCTTGGAAGCTACGAAATTTTAAATGGTTATGTCATATTGTCAGCAGATCAATATTTAACATATTTGTGTGGTTTGTGCAATATCAGAAAACAATTTTTAAAAAATAAAATAGAATCAAAATTTGTTCAGGCACAGCTTCTCTGAATCAATTCCGATATAAGGTATGGATAATACACTATTTAAACATGATAAAACGCAAGTAGAAAAAATACTTGGCTTAAAATTCAGCAAAATAATTCTTATTTTCAAAAAAATTTTTTATAATATAAAACATTTTAAAAATACTACTTTTATAAAGTTTTACTAAAAGAAAATAAACATACATCAACTATCAGAAAACTTTATTCAAAAAAAACAAATTTTTTAGGAAAATCTTTGAGCCAAGTAATGCTCTCTCTTGATTTCTAAGCTTTGGAAAGACCAGGGATAAAAAGGATTATATGTCATTTTATGAATTTTTGTCGAAAAAGCTAAAAAATACAAGAATTTTAATTTTTTGCCAATGATAATTTAAGTTTATTAGTATATATAATATAAGTTATTAAATATATTAATTCTTAGTAATACTAATAATCACTAATATTAATCTTTTTTTACTATATATTATATTTTTATATAACTATAAATTTTCACCTGGGACCGCGTTGATTTCACAATTGCCCGCGAATTGTAAAAAACTTTTCATCCTGTAAGGCATTAGGTATCCTCATTTGCTTAAACTATTGTGGCACAAAAAAAGGGCCCCAATCATTTGACGGAGGCCCTTAAAATTAACCTTTTGCTACTTTATTTCTTTAGAAGCCTTAGACCATTGGCCACCACTAGTAGACACACGCCAAGATCGGCAAAGATAGCCATCCACATCTGGGTAAAGCCAAAGAAAGTAAAGACCAAAAATGCCAGCTTAACCACTAGGGAAAAGACAATGTTTTCCCAGAGATGCCAACCTGTCTGCCGTGAGAGCTTCACAAAGGCAGGGATCTTTTTTAAGCTGTCGTCCATGAGGGCTACATCTGCGGTCTCTATAGCTGTGTCGGTTCCTTTAGCACCCATGGCAAAGCCTATATCTGCCTTGGCTAAGGCAGGGGCGTCGTTGATACCGTCCCCTACCATGCCCACTTTATAGGTCTTTGACAAAGATTCGATTATATCCATCTTTTCCTCAGGCAGAAGTGAAAAACGATACTCTAGGCCACCAATCTGTGAGGCTACGGCATTTGCGGCACTCTCATTGTCGCCGGTCAACATAATGGTCTTAATGCCCATGGAGCTAAGCTCTTCTAAGGCCTCGCGGCTATCTGGCCGGACGGCATCGCGGGCGGCAAAAAGACCTATTAAGGAATTTTGCGTAAAGAGGGCCACAACGCTCTTACCCTCCCCTTCTAGTTCCTCTAGCCTCTTTTCGAAATCCTCATTTACCACGCCCATGCGTTTAACTAGCCTGAGGTTCCCAAGGTACAAAGTGCGGCCTCCTATGGTACCGCTGGTGCCTTCCCCGGGAAGGGCTTTAAAGTCAGTGACCTCTAAAAGCTCGGACCCCGTAATACCAGAGCCCTCATATATGGCCCGGGATACTGGGTGATCTGAGCGTTCCGCTAGGCTTCCACCCAAAATACGTAAATCATCCTCACTGATAAATGAGAGGGGTACCATGTCTGTAAGGACAGGTTTTCCTTCCGTAATAGTCCCGGTCTTGTCCAAGGCCAAGCAATTAAGATTTTTACCCTCCTCTAGGAAAGTGCCGCCCTTTACAAGAATGCCCTTGCGGGTGGCAGCGGCAAGTCCGCTCACTATTGTCACCGGGGTGGAAATAACCAGGGCACAGGGACAGGCTATGACCAAGGTAACAAGAGCACGATAGATCCAGGTGAGCCATGGCTCGCCCCAAAAAAGCGGGGGCAAGGTACCTATTAAGAGCGCCACTAAAAAAACCGCCGGGGTATAGATGACTGAGAAGCGATCCACAAAGCGCTGCATAGGGGCTTTAGTGGCCTGGGCCTCTTCCACGGCCTTCAAGATGCGCGCTAGGGTAGAATTTTGGAAGAGTACCGTGACCTCATACTCAAAGGAACCCGACTCATTAATAGTACCGGCGTAAACTAGATCGCCTTCCATTTTTTCGGCGGCAATGCTCTCTCCGGTGATGGGCGCCTCATTTATAGTTGAAGAACCGGTTAAGATCCTTCCGTCCAAAGAAAGCTTTTCTCCAGGGCGGACGCGCACCCTGGCCCCAATGGGCACCTTGGCGGCCTCGGCCTCCACAAAACTTCCGTCAGGTGCCTGTATCGTTGCTTTTTCTGGAGCCAGGTCCATTAGTCCCGTGATGGCCTGGCGGGCCCGAAACAGACTCAGGTCTTCTAAAGCTTCAGCCAGGGTAAAAAGGACCATAACCATGGCGGCTTCTGAGTAATCCCCAATAATGACCGCACCCGTTACGGCAAAACTCATAAGGGCGTTCATATTGAGATTAAGCTTAGTTAAAGCCAGGATGCCCGTCTTGTAGGTAGAAAATCCCGCAAGTAAAATAGCTGCCACCGCCAGGGCTATGGGGATATACACGGGCAGGTCAAAAAAGAGATGGCAGAGCTCTGAAGCTAAGGCCACTACTGCGGCCACTATTAGCCGTACCCAGTTAAATTCAGGTACGCTAGTTCCCTTTTTCGGCTCATCCTCCACAAGGACAGGGGTCATACCTAGGTCATTTATGGCCTTCTCCACTGGCTCTAGGGAAGGAAGGCTGTGGTGGATAGTCAAAACTCTATTTAAAAGGTTGAACTCAAGGGACTTTATACCCTCCATAGCTTCCAATTTTTTTCTGATAATTTTTTCCTCCACCGGACAGCACATGTCAGAAATATTATAGCGAACAAGCTCTGTTAATGGAGGATTGATATTTTCGGTTGATATATCCCCAGCCGTAAAGCTCAAGGGCTTTACCGCTCGGCTGCAACAAGAACAGGAATCTTCTGTTTCTGCCGCAATGGCATTAGCCTTTTTGGGCAAGATGGGGATGGAATTTAAGCCTAATTTTTCTTCATTCATCTTGCTTGGCTTTTCAGTTACAATTATCCCGCTGCCCCCAGAGACCACAAGGCTTAACTGGGAGGCGGGCTTAGGCCCTGGAGGGTCTTCAGACGCCTCCCCAGCGCAGCCCTCTTTTGGGCTCGCATCCTTAGTTTGGTTAGGGTTTCCGGCAGGAGTAATATTAATAGGGGTATTATCACTTCGATGGAAGTGAGGGTGCTCCTCATGGTGGTGAGTACCGCAAATAGTGCAGTATTGCATGATGTAACTCCTTATAATAGGCCTATTTGGCCGAAATAGAGGGCTTAAAGCCTTCTATTGACAAGGATAATCCCTATAGCTAATATAAGGTCAAGTCTTTTTTTGGCAAGAGGGCAAAAAAAATGCAGAAACACCTTAGCATAGGTCAATTGGCGGCCAAGACTGGCTGCCAGCCAATTACTGTCCGCTTTTACGAGAAGAAGGGCTTGATGAATAGCCCGGCCCGCCAGGCCAACAATTATAGGTACTACACAGAAAAGGACGTGGAACAGCTCTTCTTTATCCGCCACTGCCGCTACCACGGTTTTTCTCTAGATGAGATAAAGTCTCTTTTGGCCTTAAGAGAGGCCCCTACAGCTAGTTGTGGGGCGGTGGACAGTATCCTAGACAAGCAGATAAAGAAACTGGACGAATACATCAAGCTTACAGAAAATCTCCGGGCCCATTTGATAGAACTGCGTAAAAAATGTCCCCACCATGGGCCAGTCTCCACCTGCGGCATTATGAAGAGCCTCATGGATAGGACATTCTGCCCTTGCCTCCACGATCCCCATTACCAAGATATTGATGAGCTAGAAAACCATGGTCCCAATGCTCCATAGGGGATGAGAGCCGTCCGCTGGGACAAGTAGAAAATTTGGAATTAATCCTTGAAAAAATTGCCAAAAAATAGAAAAAGCAGGTGAAATAATACTATAAATCTATAATATTATATTTTTATAATAAATTTAATGATATTATTGAATAAATTAGCTAGTATAATACGTGAACTCTAGGGTATTTAGCGTAAATTTTATACAGGAAATAACGGCATTTTTGTCACTTTTCAAAAAAATTGCATTCTTGTAATTTTTTAAAATGCTTGATCTTTCAGCTAAAAAAGCTTAAAATTTAGTGTGGAGATATATGTAACCTTATGCTTAATGTCAATCTTATCTTATTTAACTTAGTGAAGAGCTAAAGGAAAAATTAAGCCTAACTAAACATAAATTTTTGAACTAAACGGAGGTTAAGATGACCAACTCAATTGGCACTGGTTTGGACATTCCTAAAGAAATTTTCAGCGAATGGATAAGGGTTTCCATACCTGGGACTTCCGTTGAGGCCACCTATCCACTGCCGCCGGAATGCCTGGAGTATTTCATAGACTTTATTTTTCCCCCCAATATCATATTTTTCGCCAAATCCGTCATGGAAACCACCGCCCGCCTACTAAACAACTGCGATCTCATGGAACTTGCACCCTTTAGGCCAAATAAGAAAAAATTCCCTACCTTGGAAAAGCAAATCAGGGAATGGTCCAAACCCATGGAGGTGGTCCATGTTAGCCGGTTGGACAAAAAGACCCGCATCTTGAAACACGCTGGCGCAGACAGATGCTCCATGAGTTTTGTGTGGGAAAGACACCCCGAATGGCCTGATTGGCCTACCACCTGGCCTGAAAGGCTAGTTAAGGGTTCTGTGGAGGAAGAAAAGTGGCAGCGCTGGGCAAACGATCGCCGCAACGTACGCCTCACTCTTATTAAGTAAACTGATAGTTTTTTAATATTTTAAAAGCCCCCAATATCCACATATCGGGGGCTTTTTTTATAGTATTGACTTAAGTCTTCTTTTTTTGCTCTAAACCCTTTCTTCTTTAGAACTATAAATTGCCCCTTTTATCAAATGGGCCTAAAACAAAAAGCAATTTGATGTTTAGAAAGCCTTTCTCTAAATAATCTTTTTAAAAGAATTATTTTAATGCTATAGCTTGCTTTAAACCTCCAAAAATCGAAATGATAAAGGAAATAGAAAATTCTATTTGTAATCTTGGATAACTTAGGTAATGCTGGCTATTAATCTCCAAGGGGCTAGCTTTACCTGATGGGTGGGGGGTTTCATATTAGCTTTATGATAGTCCCCAAACTCCAAAAATAGCTCCTCAGAGTTAAGCTCAAGTGAGTAAATATGGGAAGTAAGCTAGGGACTAGCTAACTTTCAATTTCTTCCACTTAACAGAAAAGCGCATTTCCAAGTTTTGGATATTTAGCTCCTTTGCCCAAGACCAAGCTTTGCCGCCTTGCTGGCATTCTTTCCCTTGCAAAATGGGAAAGCTAAGGTGCTGCAACAACGCCAACCCTGCTGCAAAAAATTTAAATTTTTACGAAAAAAACAGATTTATTAGATTTTCACCTGAATTTACACTACTATTTTATTCGTAGTTATTTTATATAATTAGGTAAAATATAATTTTTTTATCCCCAAGGTGCTACACTTTTCTCTGGAGTAGAGGGTATTTTTTTGAACACAGTGGGAGTCTTTTTCCCCAAGGGAAGATTGAGGCACTTCATATTCACTATTGACAAATGCCCTTTTATTTTTTAAAATAGTTTGTTTAAATGTATTTATCTGAATCTTCAAAGGGCTTCTTGTAGTTAAAAATTTTACAAAGATTGGAAAGCTCTCTTAATCGCAATAAACCCCCCTTAACTAATATTCATGGGCTAAAAAAAAGACATTTTTTGGAAAGAAGCCTGCAATAAAAAAAGGTATAGATTCCATTTTATGGAGACATAAAAACCTAACAGCATTGTCAGAAAAAAGCTGGCCCTCTTTTTCAGTATCACACCTTAAACAAACACGCCAAAAATGCTAGTAATTCTGCTAGTCTTTTGTCTCTATCATAAAACTTAAGTTTATTGAGTTATAAACCACGCTTTTGAGGTAAAAATGAAAGCATTCCTAACTCTATTTTTTACTCTCTTCATTGCTTTCTCTGCAAATATTGCCCTGGCCCTAGAAGGTGCCGAACTGCAAAGAGTCAACCTTCTTTTAGACCTTTTTGCCACTAATACGGATTTAATCATGGTACGTAACGGTGCACAGTATCCTGTAGAAAGAGCGATAACCCACCTCAGAAATAAGCTTTCTAGCTCTCCTGTAGAAATTAATACCGCAGAAGAATTTATAGATTTGCTTGCCTCAAAGTCATCTGTGACAGGGAAACCATATACGATAATCTTTCCAAATGGCAGAAATATCCACTCCTCACTCTACTTCCACGAATTACTCCAGCAAGTTGACAGTGAAATAGCCCAGAAATAATTCCCCTCAAAAAGACACTAGTTAATTGATTATAGCCCCTAACTTGCAACACAACTAAAGTCAACTAAATTGACCGCATCAAAGATTTGATTAAGCTCATTGCTCAAAAGCCCATTTTCAGCCACATGGATATCGGCTTGGAATTTTTTTAGCGCATCCTGAAACTCAGGATTATAAAGTAAGCCATCTAAGCTTCCCTCGTAATAACCCAGTTCTCTAAGGTTTCTTTGGGCTTCTAAGACCAAGTCGTGATCAGTAATAAAAGCTGCGTTTGTAAGGTGGCCCTGGATATCATTCAATTCAAAGAGAAGAAATGGACTTATCTGGTTAATTTCATAGAGTGTTGTGCTAATTATAGCTACTCTATTCGGAATGTAAGAGGAAAGAGCTAATTCCATGTCTCTTGAGGTACACACCATGTTTTGGCAGTTCACAGGGTAAAGGGATCTTAAAACATCCACGCTTCCTGTATCATATGTTGTTACAAAAGCTGTTAAAATATTATGATATAGATTATTTTTTAAACACCAACTTATTTGATCTGAATCAGCGAGGTTGGCATAATTTCGGTATTTATACCTTTCTGCTAAATAACTATACTCATCTTTGAGGGCAAAAATATACAAAATTAATACTATTAGTGCCCCAATTAAAAGTATATTCATAATCAAAAACAGCCAAAACAATTTCCCCCTCCCTTCAGTTCTTTTAGCTACTTTTTCTTCACTTCCCTGAGGCGCTAATGGGACCTGTATGGTTGGGTCAATGGGCACAGTTCCTACATTCTCCCTGCTCCATTTGATTTCTCCCCTTTGGGGTTCCTCTGGCTCTTGTACGGGAATGTCGATAGGATCCTTTGGTTCTGCGATAACATCAGTAGGAGGAAAATGAATAGGCGGCTTTGGTTCCTGGGGTTCCAATTCTTCAGTTTCTGACCAAGAATTTAAAAAGGTTTCGAATTTATTCATATCCGAAACCATATCCCTTAGTCCATCATAGCCTTTAGGTTGCTGTGCCATTAAATCATGCCCTGTTTTAAGTTTATCTGCTTAATATCTATTTTTTCTTTCCAAATCGCTAAGTTTGTTAAGATTTTCTTCCTTTAAATACTGGATTAGCATTTTAAGTACTGGTATATTGTCTTCCTTTAAAAAGGGAATTTCAAGGGTATATCCTTGGCTTCCTTTAGTGCTTAAGATCAGAGAATAAGGATCTTCAAGGATTTCTATCTCTGTCCAACTATAATTATGTTGAGTTACTGTTTTTTCATCAGCTTGAATTTCTATCTCAACTCCATCATCGAACACATATAGAGACCCAAAAGAGAATTTTTCCCCCAAGGAAAATCCTTTTAGATACTCCTTTAGAATATGGGGCATTACAAGTTTCTGCAATTTTTCCACAAGCGTTTCGTATAAGACTGGATCATATAATTCAAAGACAATGTTATTGTGACTGCTTCCCAGAATAAATTTATAGACAGATGTATTTTCACCATCACTCTGAAAGACCCTTCCCCACCTGACCCTGAAGATACTTGTTATAGGTAAGGTAATACCTCTAAACTTAACGCTTTTGCCATCTATTTCTAGCTTGAAAAAACTCTTCAAGCCAACAAAAGCAGAAAAGTAGCGATCAATATCGTTTCCCGTGGGTAAAGCAAAATCAATTGTTCTTTTAGGAACTTTTATCCCAGTCAACTTAATAATAGCTTCTGCTTCGCTTTCAAACTGATCCTGCAATTCTTTTATAGGTGCCCAAAACTTTAAGGTTTTTTGTATGAGCTCTACTGCCAAACGATGCTGGTTATGCTTAGAGCTGATAACTTGAAATGTTTCCAATACTTCTTCCGCGATCTTTTTTACCCTGGAGTGGAAGACATTGTATTTTTTTGAGCGACTTTGGATAGGCCACATTACCTTATGCCAATTTTTCATGACATCCAAAAGCATTGCAACAATAAAATTTATCTTTGGCGTAGGCTCAGACTCCGACAGTGCCTTGAGCAAGACTAAATTCAAAGTACGTATGTTTCTCTCTTCATACTTTAAAAATCCCTGGGCTCGTACTTCAAAATCTGCTATGATATCTAAGATAAGCTTAGGGAGTGTCTTTTCACTGTCACTCATAAAAAACTTGTAGATCTTAGTAACTTGGTTTATTATTTCCTGGGACGGCAAGTGATCCAAAATAGAGATAATGATAGCTGAATAATATTTCCTAAGCTGCATGAGGTACCTATCTATTAAAAAACTATCTTTTACCTTTTCATATAATACCTGCGCCCTGTCTTCATTAATTTCTTCCATAAGCATACTGGAATTTACTAGCTCAAAATCTAAGGCTATTTTGGCTATGACCTTAGGTATACTTGGAATTCCACGATACCAGTGATGAGCCAGGGCAGAGGTAAGATAGTTTACCTTTCCCATCAGGCTCACCTTTCGAGGATAAAATTCTAGGATATCTATAGGCTTTTCCGATACAGGGGGATATTTGAGGGCGTATATTAGTTTTGCAGCTTCCTCTGGGTCGACTTTAGGCAGATATGCAATCTCACAAAAAAGCCTAGTGCTGGCATAATCCAATTCTTCCTTGGCCTTTGCATAAATATTATAATGCTGGGAGCCCAAGCGTTCTTTTAAAAGCTGCTCGAGCTTGTGAGGTACGAGTTCTTTAGGAGTAATGCCTAAGATGCAGAATGGATTTTCTAAGATGTCCATATTTTAAGTTTTTACCCATTTTCCATGTATATGCTAAAAAAGAGAATTTATAGGAGTTAAGATACTATCTAAAGAACTGCTTTTAAAAAGGGAAAAATGATCGCTTGCCAAACTTATCTCTTCTACACCTCCCAGGGCATATTTTTTAATTGGCACCCTTTCCACACCAAAGGGGAGGCTATCTATTGTACCTATTTCACTGGTAATGTTTATGACTTTAAGGGGCGCCTTTTGTATATGGTAGGCGCCCCAGGCGGAAAGCTCACGAAAAATAGTATCAGTGCGGGCATCCCGGCGCAGAGGCTCTATTCCTTCGTAAGAACTTATAGATTTAAAGACTTTTTCCACATCGGCTTGCCCAGGGGCTTGGGCCAGGCTTCTGGTCTCTGGCGCCGGCTCTATGGCATCCAGCAAGATAAGGCACTTGGGTTGCACATGGTAATCTTCCGCTAGCTCTTTACCTAGTTCCCAAGCCTGCATGGCTTTGTAGCTGGCCCCTAAAATGCAGAAATCTCCCTGGGGATAGATTTTGGATAGCTCCCTGGCAGCCTCTTCCACTTGGGAGGCCAATAGATCTTTGGGGGCTATGGAGCTCACCTGGGCCCTTTCTGCTAATGGATTTAGGCAATAGAGGGAGGCCTTTTCCTTTAAGGCCCTGGCCAGGAAACGAAAGCTTAAGATGCTTCCGGATACCAAGGGTACTATGACTACTCCGGTGCCTTGCCCTTTTTTCAGCCGCAGAATTGGCTTTTTGCTTTTAGCTATAGCATCTTCAATATCTAAGGCCAACTCTTTTAAGGTGGGGGCCATTAAGATTTCCAGAGGGCTTGGAGAAAAGCCAATGGTGTCTTTCAAAATGGCGGCAAACTTTAAGGCTAATAGTGCGTCCCCGCCCAAAGAGACAAAGTCCTCGTAGAGGTTTAGTTCTTCTGAAAGCAGCTGTGGGAGATGGAGGGAAATGATAAATTCGCCTAAGGTCCTGGGGTTCTTACCTCGATTGGAGAGCATGCCTACAGCCCAGGGGCGGGTAAGGGCACTTGTGTCCAGGCTTCCCCAGGGGGTAAGGGGCCAGCTGGGTAAAGTGCCCAGATACTTGGGGACAAAGCCTATAGGGAGCCTATTTTTCAAATAGACATAGAGACCCCTTAGAAATTGCCCACTGTCATCTACTGTTTTTTGTAAAGGGGCTTTTTCCGGATTGTTTAGGGCCGATGGGTCTCTTTTGGCCTTGGGGGGATAAAGGGAAATGGGATCGAAATCCTTGGGGTCCAATCCGGAAGATTCCTGGGCAAAGACATAGCTATCCACCTCAGCAGTATCAGAGTCCAGATCGTCTGCCAGATCCGGCATATCCAAGAGATCGAAGTCTTCCGCATCCTGCGGCCCGCCTTGGCCTTTTGGCCTCAAAGTGGGATTATGGGTCTCGGGTAAAGGTTCCGGGTCAATACTTAAGCCCCCGGAACCAAAAAGGGAAAACTCCTCTTCCCTTTTTAAGGAAAGGGGTACGTTTGCCCGCGTCCCTTTGCGGATAATAAAGGCCTCCAGATGGCTAGCACCATTTGAGCCTGTAAAGGGGAGAACCTTGGCGTCAAAGACGCCAGGGTAGGCCAAGATGGCCTCCTCTATCTCGGAGACTAAAGGTTCAGAACCTAAGATATTTATCCTTTGGCAACTGGCACCTATTAGTTCCGTCTCTCCGGAGGGCAGAAGTCTTACCATTCTTCTAGTATGCAACATCTTTTCATATGGAGGACCAAAGGCCGCCCCATATGGGTTGGGGCTAAAAGATGAGCCCACCCCTTTAAAGTAGGAGGTACTAACCAAGGGGCCGCTAATACAGAGCTCACCAGATAGACTAAGGGGCCTTAAGCTGCCATTTTTAGCCAGCACATACCCATGGGTCCCACCCCAGGGTTTTCCCAGAGATGCCGGCACCGACCCTTCCGAATAGGGACGAGCATAAGCTAGGCCCAAGGCCTCCTGGGGCCCCCAGACGCCATTGAGGCCGTAGGGCTGCGGGCGGACAAAGTCATGTGGGGCACCTGAGGCCAGAACCACCCTTAAGCTCCGGGGTGGCTCAAAGGCAAGGGATTTGGCTAGGAGGGTCGGGACAAAGGCCATGTTGACCCCGGATAAGTCCACCCATTTGGCAAATTCCGCCATATTGTAGCGGCATTCCTCAGGGGGTGTATGGAGCTCCCCTCCGCTTAAAAGTACGCTTATCATGCCCACTACTGCTTCAGAACTAGCTGTGCCCTCCAGGATTGCGCATTTTACATCAGGGCCCATTTTATAGTATTCCCTTAGCTGACGAGCCAAAGAAAGAAGGCTTATGCCTGTAAACATCGCCCCTTCTAAGGGAACTTCGTTACTTCCCTTATACATAATCAAGGCCACGTCTCTGGCAATTTCCTCCCTTTGGGGCCTGTGGCCTGGAAGGGGACTGGGAGAGGAAGCAAAATGGGTCATAAGCTTGGCCCCGTGGTAGTCGTCTACCAAATGCCCAAAGCCGCTATTGCAGATTAAAAGGTCCGGAGCACTATCGGATAAGATGCTCTTTATCCTCATACGGCCATATTCCGCATCCAGTGGGAGAAGGGCCGCACCATTTAAGATGAGGCTAAAAGCATTGGAGACATAGTCCGGACCCCAGGGCTCTAGGACCGCGCCCAAAAGTCCCGGACCCATATCTCCGGAAAAGGAGGCTAGCTCTTTAGCCCTGGCCAAAAGTTCTCCGTAGGTCCAGAGGCCCCCAGGAAAAACTATGGCCTTAGCCTTAGAGTTTTCTCTTCCCTTCTTTTCCAGGACAAAGCCTAAGCTATCTTTTGGCTCTGGGGCGCTATTTGCCGATTGAGAAAGCTCTAAGATCTTCTCCTTTGCACTAGTATCCACTAAGGAAACCCTACTTATTGGCTTTTGGGGATTTTCAATAAGCTCTTTCATAAGTTTTTTTAAGGCAGATACGATAAAATCTTTCTCAATACTCCCAAAGAAACTGCTATTGGTAGTAAGGGTAGCAGCATAGTCTATCTTGGTGTCAAGAAGTAAAGATAGTGGGGCCTTGGGATAGATAGAAAGAAAATCTCCTTGATACTCGCCCTCTAAGGGAGGCAGCTCACCTTTTAGATCTACATAAAGGGCATTACAGATATACGCTGAAGTTAGCTCTCTTTTTCCCATGCGCTTTAAAACCGCCAGCAAGCCCACAAAGCTCCCTGAATAAAGCCCTTCCTTAATACCCTCTAAAATATCCGCCTGGGCCTTTTCAATGGACTCCAGAAAGCTAAGCTCATTTATCTTAATAAGTAAAGGTAAAGTTATGGCCCTGCCATCGCGTCTTAAAGTCAAAGGCACAAGGACACTATCCTCATCTAAGTAGAGGGCCAAAAAGCTTCCCCAGAGGGCAGCGGCAAATGCCGCAGGCATTACCCCCAAGCGCTCTATGGTCTTTTTGGACTTAGCTACTAGTTCCGGTGGAAAGTCAATGGGGCTTTGCACAAGCTCTTCATTTTCATTCTTAGAGGACCTTAAAAAGGCCGCGGGCTTCATATCAGAGAGCTTTTTTGCCCAGTATTTCAAAGGCGGGCTATCTTCTGGGCCAATAGTGGGCACGGGTTGGTCCATAGTAAAGGAAGGCTTTAAGTTTTCCTTATTAGCTTTTCCTAATTCAGCTAGGACTAATGAGAGGGCCTCTATTCCGTAAACCGGGTCCAAGAGGACGGTGGAAAAGATAAAAGAAAGCCTAATTGTGCCATCAGGAAAGCTGGCCTTATAGAGGATGCTTGTGGGCCCTGTAGTAAGGTGCTTGGTTATTTCCTTTTTTAGTTCCAACTCTTTTTTCGCCCAGAGTTTTAAAGCGTCCTTGCCGGAGTCTTTAAGATCGTAGTTTACAAAACTTTTTTCATTTAATGGCGATACCTTTAAAAAGTTATCTTCATTATCTACTATGAAGAGACGCAATAGGGGAAATTCTCTTAAGATTTTGTTGTAAGCAGATATTAGCTTTTCATCGGATATCTCTTCCTTTAATATTACTGTGCGCGAGGCAGTATTTATTGGAAGATAGCCATAGCTTAGATTTTCAAAAAATGAGCCTCTAATAAGTTCATTTGCTGGAATTAGAATATTTAAGCCAGGATCAGGTGCGTCATCTGCTAAAGTCTCCATAGCGGGGAAACTTTCTACTACTATCTCTTCCTCTGGAAGGTAGGTATCTCCTTGTGCAAGAGTCACGTCCACGAGGGGTAAATCTTCCCCTAGATTTATCTCGGGTACTGCGGTTTCAAAATTTTCCTCTGCCGGAACTACCCTATTGATGTCCAAGGTTACGGCTTGACTTAGGTCCAAATCCGCCTTGCCAAGCATCCCCAAGCTTAGAGCTACTTCATTGGCACGAGCTAGTTCCTCCCTAGAGACAGCTGGGACTGGCTCGTAGCTTCTTCCCTCCCCTTGCGGGAGGTCCAAGAGCTCTTCCGGCAGCTCCAAAGGCCCTTGGGCCATTGTATCTTCCACCTCTGTTATTCCAGAGATATCAACTGGTACTTCCAAATCATCTCCGGTTAGCCCATAATCACCGTCCAGCTGAAGATCTGTTATCTCCGTAGCCTCAGGCAAAATGGCACTGGTGTCCAAATCCACAAGGGCTTCGGGCATAGGCGCGCTAACGGGCATTAGGGACTCTTTTTCTATGAGCTCATAGGCAAGTATCCTAGGGGTAGCAAAGGCATAAAAATCCTTATAGCCCGCCATAAATCCCCGGGCTTCCAGGTTCTTGGAAAGGGAATAGGCCTTTTCATCGTCTAAGCCGCCTTCCATAAAAGTTACATTGGGTCCCTTGGCCCCATCCAGGTGATCTTTAGTGCAAAAGACTATCTCATTTAAGATAGAAGTGAACTCGCCCGTTGCCTCCACCTCGTCATCAGCTGGAACCAAAAAGGGATCTTGTGCCCCGAGGCTATCAAATACGTTTATCTTTGAGGGAATAAGCCAGGGAGGCAATAATTGCAAAAATGAGCCCCTGAGCTCCGAAAGCTTTCTGGCTAGGTAAGGCCCGTCCCCAATTTTTTCTTCCAAGATTAGATTAAGGGATAGTTCCGTGCCGTCTGGGGAATATACTTGACAATTTTTAACCTGTGCCAGGCTTAAGATACGGCTCTCCACTAGAAAAGGGACGTAAGGTCTGCCGCGAAGATAATGCTTTTCCTCCAGGGGAAATAAGACTACTATCTCACCTGCGCCATTATTGAAGCCCAAGGTACCGGTCTTTAATAAAAAGCTGCCAGCATAGGGGTTTAAAAGAAAGTCTAAGTGGGGCTCTTTGCCCTTAGGCTCACCAATGTAGCTGCCGCCAAAATAGATCTCACCTATTGCGCCGTGGGGAAGAACCTTACCCTCATCGCCCATGATATAAGCCGTAAGTCCTTTAGCCGGTTTTCCCTTTAATACCGCCCCTCCAAAAGAAAGATCCAAAGAAGAGTAAAGTCCCATAACTCCGGTATTATCATAGAGATAGATTATCTGTAGCTCGCCTTCTTGTTTTCCCAGAACGGCCCCACTGGCGCCGGTTATAATAAGGGTTCTAAGGGATGCTGTTGCCTCTTTTTCCTCTAAAAGAATGGGTACAATAAATTCCGGCACAAAAGCCAAAGTTATCCCATTAGTTAAGATGCAATTGGCTATAGCCTTTGCCCATTTATTTATTGTTCCCCTGTCACTTACGTCTTTGAAGCTGGGCACTTCAAAGACCTCATTTCCCAATGACCAGGGGGCTAAGACAGTATGGAAAAACTGTCCCAAGCCCTCACTTGGCCCGCCAGAGCAGAAGAGCACCTTTTGGCCCGATTGTATTAGTTCTCTGGCAGCTAAGACCCTTTCGCCAGCTCCCTTATAGCTTAAGGTAAAAGGCATTTTTTCTATAGCCTCCCTAGTCCAGGCAGTTCCCGAGCTGGGGCCCAGGCCATAGAACAGAGCTGCTATCTTGTTTTCATCGTAATTTACCACTTCTAAGGGACTAAAACTATGCCCCTTATCTTTAAATTCATCAAAATCGCAAATACTTATTTCCGCCCCTTCCTTGGCTAGTTCTCGGGTTAAGGTATTAGCTAAGCTTAGATATTCGCTCTGGACTAAAAATAGATTGGTCTCACTATCTTTTAAGGCAAACTTTATCCGCTCCTTTGGAAGTAAGGGGGAAAGTGGTACTAGGGTCCACCCTGCGGTAAAGGCAGCAACTGCGGAAATACCCAAAAAAGTGCCCTGGCCTAAGACAGCTAAAACCTTTGGCTTTTCTTTTTGCCCCTGCAATAATCCAATAAGTTTATCTCTAATGGCTGATAGCTTAGGAAAGTTGCGGCTCTCCTTAGAGTCATGTAAGGCGCCATCTCCAATAATGAGCCCTTCTGGAAAAGAAAAGTCTCCCCAATTAACCTGTAAGGCTGCTGCTGCGCCATCGGAGATTAGCTTGCGCCGCATGGGGGCAAGGGGAAGCTCTAATGCAGAAAGTGGAAGCTTGGGATTGGAGACTAGACTCTGTAAGACAGACTGGTAGGTCTCGATAAAAGATTCCACTAAGTTTAATTTAAACCTTAAAGAAGAGGCATGGGCGTATCCTCTAATAAAGGATTCGTTCCACTCAAAATGAAAGATAAACTCCCCATCCAGCCGTAGCCTTCTTTTTGTCTCCCTTTCTTTAATCTTAAGTCCCCTAGGACCAAAGATCCCCTCTTCTTCGGCGTGAAAGACAATATCCCCGAAGTTTAATCCCGTAACCCTCCGCACCTCGGATAGGGGGGTATAGGCAAAGGCCGCAGCCTCCGCATTAAAGCGTTCCTGGGTGCCGGCTATCTCTAAAAAAGTCTTCTTATAAGTGACCTCGGTCTTAGTGGGAGCCCTGGTTAAGAGCTGGCCCACGGTGCTCTTAAGCTCCCCTGAGAGCGCCCCCCGCACCGGGGCTATCTGTGTATAGACCTGGACCTTTTCTCCATTGTATAAAGAAAGGGTAATGCCAAAGGCGCTTTCTAAAAGCGCAGGTACTGGGAGGCGCCCTTCTCTAGCTAATACCTTAAGTCTCTTATAGACACTATCTTCTATGGTAAAGCTTAGGGGCAAATCCCCAGCGGGACCATCTACAGTCCCATAAGCCGGGGCAAAAAGCCCAGCTTCTTTTTTTACACCTTTTAAGGCCGCAGCCCAAAAGGCCCCTCCGTCTGATGTGCGTCCTTCCAGTTGGGAGAGAAACAGGGAAAAGGGCCTGGGGTTACCACCAGGTGCCCTCCCCTGGAAGAGCTCTTCGGTAATGGTGGAAAGGGAAATTAGATCTATTGCCAGGTCCAGATAAGATACCAAGATTAAACTTACTTCAGGCTTTACCTGGAAGATATCCACCCGAAATAAGGATTCCTTTAAAAGCTCATCTGACTCTAAGGAGCCGCGGAACTCTTCTATCCGTTCCCTTTGATCTTTTTCCCCAAAACCAATGAGGGATGTAAAGGTTAAAGGTATTGTCCTTTCCGGCATTATGGCAAGCCTAGGGCGGGAAAGCTTTTTAGAGATAAAAAGAGAGCGCAAGATCTCATGGCGCTGGGCAAGGACCGCAAGTCTTCCCTCTAAAGTAAAGGGGTCTATAGCCATGGGCACTTCTAAGAGCCTAGAAGTGTAAGAGGGGCCTCCCTCTTCCAAGGCCCTGGCCAGGACCTCCATGTGGGGTGTTAAAACTGAGATTGCCACAGGACTAATAGGGGCTAAAAGCTCCCGCACTGTCTTTTCATCTTGCTTACGCAGAGAGGCCAGGGTATGGATCTGCGTTCCCTCGGCAAAGGGGTCCTTTGGGCCCTCTTCCAAATCCTTATCCTGAATTTCGAAAAAAGCATGCTTTAGGGAAGCGGCCAAACTAGGTGCCCCAAGAATTATTTTGGGTGCTAGTTTAATGCCCGATGCTGTCAAAGCCAAGGATACTAAGCTACTTGAGAGCAAATCTCCCCCCTTGGCGCGGAAATTGTCCTGTAGGCTCACGCTTGCAGGGGCAAGCTTTAAGGCGGCTTCCACTGCCTTTAAGAGCTTTTCGCCAGTACCTTCCTCTATGCTTAGCTCTTTTTCCTGCGCCTCGTAGCCTTCTGGGGAAAAGGACAATTTACTTTTATCCAAGCGCCCGTAAGGATCTAAAGGCGCAGCACCTATAACAGATACCTTGTCGGGAACTAGAGTTGGACGAAGATCTTGTGTTAGGTTAAAGAGAAGCTGCCTTTCTATGGCGGGAATTTTACTGGGCTCTGGGGTGGGTGTTATCCCTACGCAGGCGATAGTTAAAATTTTATCTTCTTTCTGTTGATAGAAGACCCGGGCCAGATAGACCCCTGGGTAACTTAAGAGGGTCTTTTCAATTAGGGCAGGATCCCTATCTAGAGAGAGCTTAATATCTCCCAAATATTCCATCCTACCATCTGGTCTGCGGCGCACCCTGTCTCCAGTGCGAAACAAGCTTAAGGCCTTCCACTCAGCTGGACTTTTATCTTTTAAGGGGTCAGGAATAAAATTCTTGTCGCTTAAGAGGGGATCGTTTAAATACCCGTGGGAGACCATGGCGCCTCCTACCCCCAATTCCCCCGGGTAACCAGCCGGAAGTACCCTTGCCTCGCTATCTAAGACCCAGGCAGGGCAGTTTGCAGCGGGTGACCCTATGGTCTCAGGGAGCCTTTCAGGATGTGCGGCTTCTAAAAGGTTTACCCCCAAGGCCTCATTTACTCCGTAGACAAAGAGAACCTTAGCATTGCCGCAATCGGAGAGGGCATGATAGGCAAATTCCGGAGCTATTGCCCCTCCTCCAAGACCCCGCCCTCCCATAGAGATGAGGTACTTTAAACCTTTAAGGCGCGCATTTATAACATAGGATAGAGTTAGATCCTGGGGCAGATAGAGGTGGGTTAAAGCATACTCCTGTACCTTTACAGAGAGCGCATTTATCTCAAAAGACTTATCTTCCTCCAAGATGCATACCTTAGCTCCCCTAGTTAAAGGCACCAGGGCCTGGGCCACAAAGGTAATGAGGCTTGGTTCCGCTGTCACTCCAAAGCTGTCTAAGGGGACAATTTTCAAAAAGTCTGTCCACATAGTTGCCAGATTTACCAAGGCCTCATGGCTAACCAAGATAGAGCCCAGGGAAGAAACCCTTTTTTGGTCTAAATCATTTCCCTGGATAAACCCATGGATAAGCCCCTGGACTGCAAAGGCATAGGACGCAGGAGAAACTGGCGCTAGATCCACTGTGCTCTCTCCGGAAGATAGCCCAGTTATTGGGTTTCCCAAATAATCTATCACAGTTAAAAATGGATAGCGGCTGATAAGATCCTTTACTTCCGGAAGCTCACCATTAGGGCACACTAGACACTTGGGCTCCAGGCTTCCTAAGACTACAGGGAGCTCTTCACCTAAGGCCAGTGATAGTGGTGCTGCCACTGCCCCGCTCCGCAATAACCCTAAGAGGGCAGAGACGTACAATTCAGACCTTTGGGGTATGATTGCCGCCAGATCTCCAGGGAGTAGCTTCCTAGAGAGGGTCTTGGCCACCTTTATGCTTTTTTCACGCAAATGACCGTAGGTAAGTGTCCTATCTCCACAAGTAACCGCAATGTCCCCGGGATTTTCTAAGCACCTTTCGTCTATGAGCTCCACTAAGCTGGTTTCTGGGACCTTTAGCCTTGCAGCATTATTGTTTATAAGGACCCTTTCCTTTTCCTCGGGTAAAATCACCACCTCCCCTATCTTTTGGGAGGGATTTTCAACTTGGGCCCTTAAGAAGATCTCATAGCCCTGAGCCAAAACTTCCACTTGCCAGGGTTCTAGATAGTCCACCTGGTAGTGGAGCTTTAATTCCAAACCCCCCTCAAAGGGCGCCCACACTAGGGCCAGGGGAAATTCAAAGGAACTAATTGGGTCTTCCAAATCAGTAATTGTTGGAAGAGTAGCTAATGTGTTGCGGCTAGGGGGCACATAGAGATGAGATGTGGAATCCATGCCCAATGGAGAGAGGCGCAGGATCTCCGGATAAGAGAGATACTTTAGCTCACTAATCTGTAAAATCGTTTCCCTTACTTGCGCCTGGGCATTTTCCAAGCTCAGAGCCTTGTTAAGAGGAAGGCAAATTGGCACCATGGCCTCCCCTTGACCCAAAGATTCATCTTTTGCTGCAGGCAATAAAATAGCCGACATTATGGAGCGGCTTTCTAGAAATCTAGTTAAAAATGCCGCCCAGGCTCCATACAAAAAGGACTCCATATCACCGGAGGCGGCGGAGGTAAAAGCCTCTAAGTCCTTAGCTTTAAAGCGAACCGGTACCACCTTGGTAGTTCCCACCTCTTTGGCCTTGGGACGGATATTTCTTGGGGGAATGAAGGTAGCTACCTTTTGTACAGCTAAAAGCTTTTCCCAGATACTATCATTTTTAGCCCTCTGCTCCATACCCAAGGGCTCAAAAAAACTAGCCTCTCTTTCCGCCTCTGGCAGCTCTTTGGGATCCAATGCTATTAAACCTTGGACAAAACTTAAAAAGCTTCTTTTATCCAGTACTGCCTGGTTCGCGCTTACCAAAAGCTCACTACCTGCGGAAAAGGTAAACAAATCTACAGCTAAAAGAGGCGGGCGCAGGGTATTTTTTAGCTCTTCTACCTGACTCTTTGCCCTATCGGCTATTCTTTTTCCCCTTGCACGCAAATCTAGGGAACTTAAATCTTCAACCCGCAAGACGCTATCTGCGCTTTTGCCAGTGGAAACAAAGATGCGCACCGGGGTGCTAATCCCTGTAGTTACAAGTCCCTCACGGAAAAAAGTATAGTTATCCAACCAAGAGGTGAGCCTTTCGGAAACGGAGGTAGCTGTTACTAAACTATCTTCTGGTAGAGAAAGCCTTACGGAATGTACCGGCTCACTTTCATTAGCTAGCATCCCCAATTGAAAAGGCGTAAGAGACAGCACCTTGTTAAGCCCTTTGGGAAAAAGGCCTAGGATATAGTTTTTGTCTTCCTCAGTTAAAGAGGAGGGCGCCTTGGCCCAGAGCTCGTAAGGGGTACCCTTGGGCGCCAGCATATCTTCTATTTGCGGCTCAGGTACTTGCTCTAATCTAACCCTGGGGATGGTACCGGAACTGATAGAAACCCCACGTCCCCCCTGAAAGATAAAGGGTTCTGCATCATCTTCCAATTCCACCCTTTCCAAGGCCTCATCATCTATTGGGATAAGCTCATCAAGTTGTGCCAAATCGCCAGGAGCTTTACCGCCACCCTCTTCTTGTGCTGGAGGCATGCCACCAAATTGTGTCAATTTTGGCTCTAGGTTTCCTAGGCCATCGGCATCGAAAGTAGGAAAGAGCTCATCTAGGGCGATCTCCTCTTCTAGCGGCTCTACTATAGCTTCGCCTTGGATTTGGCCCTGGGTTTGGCCTTGGATTTGGCCCTGGGTTTCGCCTTGGATTTGGGCTGTTTGTTCTTCAATTTCTTTTCCGGGGGTTTCGCCCGGGGTGGGAAGGGAAGTGCTCTCTAAAAGCGGCTGGACTTTTTGGCTGCCCTCTGAAGCTGGAGCTTCACTGGGTCCTAGCTTTAGATCCGTAATGGTGCCAGCCCTATCACTAGTTTCTTCTTCAGGTACCGTGAGCTCAGCCTGGGTCTTTTCCAATTTGTGCACAAAGCCCACAAGGCGCGGGGCCGGCGCCTTGGGAGGCTGGGAGCTTGGGCCTACAAAGTGCAGTCTTCCGGCTGGGTCGCGCCAGACTAAGATCCTGGGGTTAAAGAGCCTTTCAGATCTAAAGGCAGCTGGGGTAAGGTTCTTAAAGGGGTCAGGCGGGAAATAGCGTTCTGTAAGTTCCGGCCTTCCCAAATAGCCTAAGGCCACCTGGGCCCCACCAATAAAGAGATCCCCTGGGAAACCTGGGGGCAGGAGCTCTCCGTATTCATCTAAAACAAAGGCAGGACAGTTGGCTCCAGAAAAACCAAGGGCCAAGGGCGTCATACCGGGGGCTGCTGATTCCGCGGATATGGTTACCCCGCACTCTGGGATACCGTATCCCACCACCAGTTTACAGTCGCCGCTATCTTTGATCTTAAAAGGCTCTGAAAAACCTTCCCCAACAGTGGAAAGGGTCTTTAAAAACCTTATTGAATAATTTTCAGCAAAAAGCTTCATGATCCTCTTGGGCAAAAACATGGAGGTCACAAAACCTTCTTTAGCAGAACGCGCCAATATTGAAAGATCTTTTCTGTCCTCATCGGAAAAGATGAAGACCCTGGCGCCCCTGGTCAAGGGCGTTAAGATCTCCATTAAAGAAAAATCTTGGGTAAAGGGAGAAAAGGAGCTCTGGGTATCCCCGGAACGCAACTCTAAAAATTCCCCGAACCAGGCGATATTGTTAAAAAGAGCGCCGTGACTTACTACTACGCCCACCTTGCCTAACTCGCCGGAGGGGTTATCACTGTAGACCACATAGGCCGGGGTCCCAGCATCCAGCTTAGTTTTAGTCCCCACGGGGTAACTTATTGGGGCGGAAGAGTTTTTTAAGATATTTCCGTTATAGTCCACTACCGTAAGGGGAGGTACCCGGTCCAATAGCTCCAATAACTGGCGGTCTATTTCTTTTCCGCAAACTACCACCTTAGGCTGACTATCAGAGAGTATAAGGGAGAGCTCTTCCGCGTCTCCCTTGGGAAGTGGCACCACGGCTGCCCCGCTTTTTAAGACCCCCATGAGGGCACCTGGATAGGCAGGGGATCTCTCCATCAATATGCCCACGCGCTCGCCTGAAGCCCCTTGTGCCATTAGGGATTTGGAAAGGGTCTCGGAGTGGAAATCCAATTCCCCGTAAGGGATATTGATATTGCCCATGGTGACAGCTGGGAGAGACGCACCCAGTGCCGCCCATTTCTTAAAGAGCTCGGGGACCGTGCTCCCATCCCAGGTGCGGACCAATCCTTCGTCATTTTCCATCTGGAGCCGCAGGCCCTCATCGGATAAGAGCTTTACGTCGCGTACCCGCGCCCCTTCAATTAGGGCATCATTTAAAACCGTAAGGTAGGTTTCAGATAAGATATTTATCTGCCAGGGCCTAAAAAGTTGCCCTTCATACATAAATTCAGCTGAAAGATGCTTTCCCTCTTCAAAGAGGATGACCAAGGGATAGGGAAGTCTCCTGGCCTTTTCTTTGATGCGCAATACCTTTAAATCCCCGGCCTCCGGGGAAAGTGCCCGGCGAAAGGTAAGGACGTGATTTATAGTTTCAACCCCAAAGGGACTTATGTCCTCCAGTTCAGTTACTGTAATATTGCCGTAGCCAAGGGCCTCGACTACGTCTTTGTGCACTTTCAAGATAAGAGAAGAGATGAGGCTTTCGCTTTGCACCTCGCATACCAGGGGCAAAAGGCTCGCAGTGGGTCCCAAGAGATTTTCTTGGCCCCTTTCTAGCCGCCCATTGGCTATGAAGGCAAAATTAAGGTCTTTGGTCCTGGCAGCTCTGGCCAATACCAAGGCCCAGGCAGTCATGAGGATGGATTGGACATTTACCCCTAAGTCTTTAGCTAAAACGCCAAGGCGCTTATTTAACTCATCTGGAAGTTGTAGGGTGAGGGTATCTACCTTTTTAACCAGTTCCCCTGTTTGCGCCATTTCACCGGCCATGGGAAGGGTAGTGACCCTGGTGAGTGCGCCTAACTTTTGCTTCCAGTACTCCCTAGATTCCTCTTTTCCTTCGGGCCTTCTTTCCAGGAAGGAAAAATAGGCAGGCTTTGCTGTGCTACTGTCCACCTGGGAAAAAAGATCATTGAAAAAGATAGCCCCAGCATAAGTATCGCTTATGAGCTGGTTCAAAGAGATAATGAGCTCCCAGAGCTCATCTTCCAACCTAAATAAAGTTACCCTGATGAGGGGCGGGGTACTAAGGTCTGACAGCTGGGCAATGTGCCTTGCCTGTACCGCCTCGGCGCGGTCCTCTTTTTTGCGGTTATCAAAGGCGCGCAGGTCTTCACAGGTGTAGACCTTTTCCATGGCTGGCTGTTGACTAAAAAAGAGCACAGCCGGCTCATAGGGGTCCCTTAAGAAAAAGCCCATGCGGAAGATGTCGCGGCTCTTAAGTGATTGGGCGAGCCTTTCTTCCAAGAGCTTCTGATCCAAAGGCCCCTGCAAACTGATGCGCAAAGTTGAGACCAGTCCCTCTTGCACCTTAAGCCTTACTTGTGTCATTTGGGACTTGGCCAAAGGTTTGGCTAAGACCGCCACCTGAAAGGGCGCCAAGGGCATTACCCCTACAAGGTTCTCACCGTACAAGGCTAAAAGCTTTTCTTTTTCTTGAGGCTTTAAGTCCGCTGGAGCCCCGGCAAAGGGATCGGAGCCTTTGATTTGCGGGCTTTCCCCTATGGTGGGAACAAGGGTGCTTTCCTGAGGTTCTTGAGGCTCTATTCCGTCTGGCTCCATACCAGGGGCAGGAAGAGCTCTAATATCCACCCTCCCAAAGGAGTCTAAGGGAAATTCATTTAAGATGACTATCTTTTCCGGTACTGCATAGGCCGGCAGGTGGGCTTCTAAATAGCTTTTAATTTCCGCCTTGGATATACGGGAAGATACCGTAAGGTAGGCAGCCAAATAAGGCTCGAAATAGCTAATGTAGTCTTCCCTTTTAACGACTAAGGCCTCTAAGACGCCCCTGGCTCCCAGGAGTGTCCGTTCCACCTCGGAAACTGGTATGACAATGCCGCGCATCTCTATAACATCACCGGCACGGCCCATGTAGTCAATCCTTCCGTCCGGGCGACGGGAGGCTAAGATCCCAGTCTTAAAGAGCTTGGAAGCCCGGTATTCCGGAGGTGACAGGGAGGCAAAGGGATCGGGGATAAAGGCCCTGGCAGTCTCATCTTCCATATGGTCGTAACCCATGGCCACCTGGGTTCCTCCCACGTGGAGCTCTCCGGGAAACCCAGCGGGCAAGAGCCTTTTTTCCTTATCTAGGATATAGGAGGGGCAGTTGGGAACGGGCCTACCCATAGTCTCAGGTAAAATTCCCGGGTGTGCGGCTTCAGCTAGGGCCGTTACCGTGCATTCCGGTTGCCCGTAACAGTTTATTATTCTGCAGGAATTATTGCCCCTGATGAGCTCCTGGATATTATCCCCGGAAAGGCCCCTCCCCCAGGTTAAAATAGTCTTAAGGCCGTAGAGGGAATGGCGGGTGACATATTGCCGCAATTTCCTTAAAGGAAGGGAAAGAGAGCTCACCTTATGGCTGTGGATAGTCTCCCATAAGCTCTCGTCATCTTTGTGGTGACTGGAACTTAATAATAGTAGCGTTGCCCCCCTGGTCAAAGGCACTAAGATCTCCATCAAAGATACGTCGGAAGATGTGGGGGCATAAGAGCTCTGGACATCTCCTGGGGCGATATCTAAAAGATCGCCTGCCCAGGACAATTGGTTGGAAAGTGCCCTATGGCTCACCATTACCCCCCTAGGTCCCTGGGAGGGATTGGTCTTACCTAAAAGAATGCCGGAAACGTAGACAATATAGGCCGGAGAATCAGGTGATAGGAGCACCCTATCCCTCTCCCTTTTGATAAAGTGCCCGGAGATCTTGGAAAAACCCATGACCCCCTGGTCCCCGCCCTTTAAAAAGTTCCCCTTAGGGTCAACTATTGGGGTATCACCTATCAAATTAACAGCGCCTAAAAGGTTTTCCGGCATGCGCTCTTCGCAGATAATTAGACCCGGCTTACTGTCTATTAAGAGCTTTTCCAAGGTCAAAGTATCTATATTAGAGGACAAGGGCACGGCCATGGCCCCGCTTTTGAAGATCCCAAGTAAGATCCCCGGATACTCCGGCGGGGTATCCCCAAAGATTAAAGCTACCCTAGAACCCGGCCCAAAACCTGCTGCCTTTAATTGGGCCGCAAACTTTTCGCTTTCATTTTCCAAGTCTTCATAGCTCTGGGAAAAATCATCTAAAATTACTGCTACGCCATTTTTATTGGAACTCATGGCCCGGCGGAAGAGATCCACTACAGACTGACTTTCATACTTGACTGGTCTTGCGTTATTCTGCCGCACCAGGGAAAGATCCTGGTCAGGCTCGGATAACCTCAAAGATCCTAAGGTAGCCCCAGGATTTTCCGCAGCATCTTTTAATAAATTGTAATAGCTCTGACAGAGGACCTCCACCTGCCAGGGCTCAAAAAGTGACCTCTGGTAGACGAAGTTAAATTCGCAGATATCGGCCCCGTCCCTCACATCTAAGACCAAGCTGTGGGGCCCGGGAGAGCCTAGCTCCTTTATCCTTTTTATCCTGGAATTGTTACTGGGCTTAAGATATGAAAGGGTATGGGTGATGACATCGGGACCCAAGGAAGAAAGCACAGCTAGTTCCATTCTCCCTAAAAGGTCCTTTTCCTTGGCCTGCCCTTCCAGCCTATTTATTGAAGCTAAAAGTTCCGAAAAAGTCCCCTCCCAGGGAACATTTAAGACTATTGGCAGATCCACACTAAAGGGACCAAAGGCAGATGGGAGCCCTATGGAATTTAATCCGGAATATTTCCGTCCCAAAGAGACTTTTTCCGATAAGCTAACCCTGGAAAGTAGTACCGCAAAAATTCCGGTAACGTATACCTCCATAGACACTTTTTCGCGGCTGGCAGCTTTTCGTAATACAGCCGTAAAGTCAGGCCTTAGCCGCATGGATACTGTAAGGACACGCGGGGCCTCTTTCAAAGTTCCGCGTCTGGGGATGCGGTTAGCAGCGCAGGGCTCTTTAAGGACTTTTTCCCAGTATTTCGTCTGGTTCTCTTTGTCAGGGCAATTTAAAATCTTCTCTATAACTTGTGCTAATCCTGGCCCCTCATAGTCTTTATCGCTATTATCTAAGAGGAACTCCAAAAGTAACTTAGCGCTTTTGGCGTCAATGGCCACCACGTTTGTAGAAAGTAAGAGCTCACTTAAATTTTCTTCCAGTTTAAAAAGCCGCAGCTTTAAAGGGGGAACATTTTTTATTAAATTGGGCGGAAGCTCTAAATCTTCGGCAAATTGTGTGATTACCTTAGAGATATGCTTTTCTTTTTCCAATAGGCTAAGCGAGGAGATATCTTCTACAGAAAAGATGTCACGCACCAATGGGACATCTGAAACTAAGACATTGTAACTGCCTTTTCCTTTAAAAAGGCGCAAACGCGCGCAATCTTCCTTTTGCAAAAACTTAGAAAGCTTAGTAGTTAAATCATTTATATCCGGAACTTCTTCCAAGACTGCGCGCCTGGATTCTACAAAGGAAACCGGGTTAATAGCAAAGCGCCTGGGACCCAAATACCCTTTCTGGCCAGGTGCCAGGGGTAAGACTTCTACAATACCTTGCGTTCCAAAGATCTTTTTTATCTCACTTACATCTTCCTCATCGATTTGGCCGCTCTTGGCAAAGGGATCTATTGAAGGCTCTATCCTTTTGCCTGTTTCTTCCAGTAGTTCTTGGCTTAAAGCCAAAGCTTCTATTCCAAGAGGCGCGGACGTTTTGGCCTCTTTAGGCGCAAGGGGGGAAGGCTCTATTACAGGTTCCGGCCTAGCTATTTGCGCACCTGGCTCTTTTTTGGGGTAGAGAGCTCTCATTGTAATAGTGGCTGTTACCTTAGCCAACTCTTCCATGGCTGCGGCAAAATGCTCACTAAAATTCTTGGCGGATTTGAGGCTTATGGCCTCGGAACTTGTGGCATAGAAGTGGATGAAATTTGTTTCTTCAGAAAGGCGCAGATCCAAATAGGCGCTAGTTATAGGAGGTGGAACCGGAAGATAGGAGGCCTTGACATTGGGCCAGGATAAAAGTTCCGGGTCAATTTTCTCATAAGAAAGTTGGGTCTCGATGAAATTTTTCCCAAAAGCATTTGCTATTTCCTTAGCGCTTTGAGCGGAAAATTTACTTGCCCTCTCATAGGAATTGGCCAATTCCTGGAGGTAGGCAGCAGTTGGAGAAGGATCCTTTAGCACCATGGGTACTATGCGGGAAAAGTTACCCACAGCCTCCAAAGATTTCTGAGAAGGTCTTCCGTCTACATTCCTTCCCACCACAAAGCTTTGAAAGTCAGGGGAAAAATGCTTCAAGGTAAGACCTAAGGCGCCCAGGTAAAAGAGCTCCGGGCTTATGCCCAGCTCTTTAATCTTGCCTCGACATTTTTCCAAGGGGGCCCCGCCTATCCGCTGGTATAAAGAGCGGCGCAAGGGTGAGTTTTTTAAAAGGGGATTATCCAAGGGGAAATGCCCATAGGAGCCGCTTTTAAGTTCTCCCAGCCAGTATTCCAGGCTCAGTTGCCTCTGGGTCTTGCCATCAGGGTCCTTTTGGTCTAAATAGAGCTCACTGTCCCTTTTGGCATCGCTTTCCTGTGCGCGGATGGGGAGCTGAGGCTTTCTCAGCATGAGGACATTTAGATCCTCTACTAAGATCTTCAAGCTCTCCCTGTCTATGATCCCTTCTAGGGAATCTAGGACAAAGATAAAGTGGTCCCCTCTTTCTATGAGGCCGGCATGGCACAGGGGTGCCTTAGAGAGGTCGTAGTTCTTTAAAAAGTCCTTTACCGCATCCTCATGGGTTTCAGAGGCAAAATCCCTTACGAACTCCAACCTGAAAGGTGCCTCATCCTCCAGATAAGAGTGCGCAAGACCTCCCTGGGAAAAATAGAACGAATTATTTAAAGCCTCGCACCTGGCCGTAAGCTCAGAGAGGGCGTCTTTAAGGTTTAAAATATTGGGTTTCCGGTCCAGCTTAAAGGCCAAGACCTCGTGGGCCCCGTCTTGGCCTCCCTCTTTGGCGTAACTTGAAATGACTTGTAGATTGGGTCCTGTCACACTTTTTAAAAGAGGGCTCCCCTTTTTGGATAGGCTAAAAGGAAAGCCGCCTTCCCTTAAGGAAAGGATGCTCTTAATGACCGTATTGTAGAAAAACTGCCCGTCTTCCCGCCCATGAGGCTCGGCAATATTCATGACCCTTAAAGCCCCTGGTACCCTGTGGGAGAGGGAGCCGGGAAAGATATTACCTTCCACGAGTAAGAGATAAAAAAGCTCCAACTCTAAAGGCCTTAGGCTATCGTCATTTAGGATAGGCTCTAAGACAAAATAGGGCCCAAAGGTCTTAAACGCTAAAGGTACTTCCTTTTCCTGGAACCATAGGTTGAGCTTTAAAAAGATACTTTGATTGAGTTTTGTTGTCCTTTGGAAAATCTGTTCGCCCCTTAAAGCCAAATGGCCCAATGAGGCAGAGAGAGCTGCCAGGGCCAAGGGATGGGCAGGGGTGGATAGACAGTGGGCATCTACCCCGGCACTGGACTCTAAGACCTCAAGGTATTGGGGAAGGCCGCAAACAATCCCCAAGGGGATCCCGGAGCTCAGAGTTGAGCCGTAAACAGCTAGGTCGGGTTGGACCCCCAGATAGCCTCCTACCCCACCGGGTAAGAAAGCGGGGCCCAAGACGGTCTCGTCCAGGATCATAGCCACCTTCTTGTCCTGGGTGATGCGGCGGATGCGCCCCAGATAGCGGGGGGATTGGAACCTTAAATCCCTACTGTGGACAGGCTCGGCAATCACAGCTGCCAAATGTGGGCTAAGGTCCATGAGTTGGGCCAAGGAGGACTCCCTGCCGTACTCCAAAAGGACAAAACCGGAATTACCACTGGCCTCCAAGCCGAATTTAGCCAGCCTGTGCTCATCAGCGCAGAGGCCCAGGTGGTCGTAGATCCCAGGAGAATGAGATGAAAAGACTGCCACTGTCTTCCGTCCAGAGGCCAGACGGGAGAGCATGATGGCCACCCTCATGGCAACGTCTTCCGTGCCAAAAAAGGCCAATCTTCCGTCCCCGGCTAAAAAACGGGTCTTTTCAGAGGCTAAAGCCGCAGCGTCGCTAAAAGGGCCTTCACCAAAACCCCTCTCTAAGCGCTCGCTAATTGCCTCTGTAACAAAAGAGGGATGATGCCCTAAATAGCCCATCTCCAGGGAGAAATCTAAAAAATCATTGCCGTCCAGGTCCAGAAAATGCACCCCTGCTGAATGCTTCACCACCGGAGCATTGAGCTCTGCCAAAATTTCTGCGGCCTTCAAGGGTTCCGGTACCTTGGCCAAAGGGGAGTTTTCAAAGGCCGCCCTGGAAGCGCGAGTGCGGTTTTTAAGGCGCTTTACCAGCTCTGAGACAAAGTTTTCCTGCAGTGGGGTAAGCTTTAAAGGCAAGGAATGTTTCAGAGGTAGGGTAAAAGGGGTAAAATCCTGGCTCAAAGACTTTTTTACGGTAGCTTCGGGCTTTACATTAGGGGTTAAGGGCAGCTTATTAGTATCGCCTCCCAGCTGGACCCACTGGGCCTTGAAGAGAGAGTACATGGTCTCCATCTGCTGACCCAGAAGCTCTAAAGGGCTTAAAGGGGCTGGGGCAGGCAAAGGTTCTTTAGCCTGGGGCTCTGGAGGGGTTTCTTTTATAACTTCTAGACGCTGGCTGATTTCCTGAGCCAGGGCGGCATAAGTGGGGCCCTTGGAAGAGATCCAGTCCTCGTCCAAGTGTATGTTAAAACTGGAATTTACCAGACTTACGAAACGCTTAATGTCAGACTGAGAAACTCCGAATTCCAAGACGGCTCTGTCAGCACCTAACTGGTGTGGTCTCAGGTTCAAACTATCAGCAGCAATATTTAAAATTGTGTCTAATATTTGATTGTATGGCAGTGGTTTTACCATGAGAAAAAACCCGCAAATGTATAGGATTAATAAGATTAGAAAAAACTTTAAAAAACAGTATAGCTTAATATTAGTGGGAATGAAAGAAAGAAGGGTAGAGTATAAGGTACTGTCTAGTTATATGTCTAAAATCATACTAAGAGCCCAAGATGTGGAAATATAAAAGCTTAGAAACACGAAAAAGACGGATTGTGCCAGCTAGGAAGGGCCCCTCTAAGGGAGGATAACAAGCAATCTGAAGTACCTGGACCAGTGGGAAGGGAAAGGCTAAAAAAGGTTAGAAAGTAAGATAAGAAAACCCCAGGCTAATGGAGCAGCTATTTAAGATGTCACGGCTTGCAAACAGGAAAAATAAAAGCTCTAGCGAAAAAAGGAGATAGAGCCGCTATAAGTGTAGAAAAAAAGAGAAAAACGGCAATAAAGGGGCTAAAAGGGTAGAAAAAGCGAAAAAAACGAGAAAGAGCAAAAAAATGAATCTACAAAAAATGTAAAAAAATTTTTACAAACTAAATAACTATACAAAAAATATGCTGAAAGATGATAAAATATATAGTACAAAAAATTAAATTTATAACTGAGATAAATTTATCAAAACTAGGTGAATAAAATAGTGAAAAATGCTGATTATATTATCAAAAATTTAAGCAACGCTGCTTGCTGCTTTTGGAAAAAATAAGGATAAAATCTTGTAAAGCCAAGCTTAAAGTAAAACCTTAGGTTTAATTACTAGGAGGGACTTCATTAGCGAAAAATTAACACTACCTTCACGAACTATTAGATTTTCAATTTAGAGAACCAGTTTTATCCACTAACAGCCTATAAAAATCGCTAAAAAGGTCTATTCTAAAGACAAGATAGGCCCATAATATCATTGGTATATCTAAGCATCCTAAATAATTTCGTGATTTTCTATATTAATAACAAAGAAACAATTCAAGGATTTATAAAAACTTGGCATGCAAAAGGCTTTCCGCATCGATAAACAAAAAAAGTTGTTGCGACAGCTAGCATAGAAAATATATTACATATAGAGCTTTCTGTCAAGACCCCTGATGGTACGTACAAAAACCTAAAGTAACCAAAGGATGAGGCAAAGATTTGATGACAAAAAAGGGAGATAAGTCAGGTTCGTTTGGTTATAGTTACCTAACTACTTTCCCCCATTTGTCAGCATGTAAAATTAAAAATAGTAAGACTTTAAGAGCTAAGATAAGTTAATAAGCTTTGAAGTCATAAGGGGCATTGCACAATCATTTTTTAGGGGTTCGGCTAAAAAACACAAAAAAAAGTGAGGCCAAGGAGTGCTCCCTAACCTCACTTAAAAACGCTCCTCTAACTTTTAAAGAGGGTGTTTTTGGCAATATTTAAAATTCTATCCCGGCACCCAATACCACGTGAAAACCTGGCTCAGGGAGAGTCGACCTCCCTCTGGCCATTATATACGACTGGTTAAAAATATTTCTAAAGCTTAATGATAAATTGTACTTGTATTGCTCCCCACCTTGGACACCCAAAGTAAGATTTAAAGTCTGCCAGGCTTCATGTATTACTGGCTCATCCAAGATAGTTGATGATGCAGTAATATCAGATGCATCTGCACTGAAATTGTCCTTAGTTCTTACAGCCGCCATTACGAATAGATCACCGTAAAAATGATTGCTTCCACTAAATGGCATATCAAATTTAACACCTAACCTGCCCTCCAAGGGAGGGAGATCGGTGTGTGAAGTGCTTTTCCCTTTATCTACTCCCTCTGTCAAAGTTAACTTCCTTCTAATAATAGAAGCCCATCCGTATGGCATAAGAGATACGTCATTAAACTTATGATTATAACTTATTGATAACTCGGCCCCATATGTAGTGGCCTGGCCAGCATTTATATATGTGGCAAAATTTCCCATAGTATTTAGCGAGGCAGACACTGAATTTATGAAATTTTTGCTTTTGGTATAAAAAAGCGCAAAATCTATATCCCAGTTATCACCGAGATAACGTGCGCCAATTTCAAAGCTATTTGATGTTTCTGGTTTCAAGTCCGGGTTGGGATAATAAAAGGTGCCAACTCCATGAGCGCTATTTCCAGTATAAAGCTGTCTTGTTGACGGATAACGGTACCCTTGAGAGAACTGTCCTCTTAAAGCAAGATTATTAATTCCTCTATATACTAGCCCCACGCTGCCAACAAGGTTGGTATCACTATGGTCAGTTGAGCGTCTATCAATGTACGAACCGTCTAGGTGCTTTACTTTACCCTCTATGTAGCTAAATCTAGCCCCTAGAGTTGCTTTCAATACATTGGTTAAACTCCATTCGTCCTGTGCGAAGATGCCTATAGTATTTTGTCGTACTTTTGCATGTGAAACAGTTTTTGGCCTGTTAGGATTATAAGGATTTCCTTGATTAGTAACCCTTAGATCGTCACCTTCGTATTCAATGCCAGCCGTAAGGTAATGTCTATTAAAATCCCATTCGCTTAGAGCTGAAAATGATAATTGTCTTTGATCAGTTATAACTTCTCCAAGCATGTAAGAGGTTGCGCTGGACCCTGGCGTTGTCCTATCCGTAACCATATTTCTTTTATAGATCTGATAAGAGGCGGTGATATTAAGTCTTTTTAGCCTGCTTGTAAGATCTCTTAAAACAAGATTCGCTATTATGGTTTTCCTATCGTTAGGATCCAACCACATAAATGAACCATTTCTTATTGACGTAGAGCCAGTTAAAGCGTATCTTGTATAATTTTTATACATGTCAGCTTGTAAAGAAAAGCTGTTGTCACCCCAATCGTATCCGACTTGAGCTAAATAATATCTATTGCGGAAGTTACTATTATAAGCCGTGCTCCCATCTACAGAATCTTTTGGAACATGTCTATCTTTTGCATTTATGCCGCTTGCACTAAATCGATAATTAAAACCTTTGTATCTTCCAAAAATTGCAGCTTGGATATCCAAGCTTTCGTTTGAGGAATCATAAACTGTTGTTGTGGAAAACCCTATGGGCTTGTCACCTGCTTTTTTAGTTATAATATTTATTACGCCTCCTATTGCCTCGGAACCGTAGAGCACAGAGGCAGGCCCTTTTATAACCTCAATGCGCTCAACCTGGCTAAGATCTATCATTACCGATGGATCAGAGTTTTCTTTATCGGCTAGCTTTACTCCGTTGATAAAAATTAGTGTACGCGCGCTGCTCTCGCCTCTAATAGATATTTCAGGAGCACCAACTTTCGCCGACCCTGATTCATTAAGATTGATTCCTGGAAGATTTCGCAGCACATCCGCTATGGTAGCTGCCGGTTCCCGTTCAAGATCTTCTGATGTTACTACATTAACAGTTATTGGTACGTCCATTAACTCCTGGATTATGCGGTTAGCTGTTACCAGTATGGGGTCTAGCACATGCCTTGGCATATCACTCTGTGCCAATACTCTTCCGCCTCCTATGAGACTTAGAATCCCAAGGCTAACTAAAGCCATAAGAACAATAGAGGTTTTTGAAAAGAACATTTTACGCTTGCTTTGCTTTGCTTTTGTTGACATAATGTATTTTTTCCTTAAAAATATCATAAATTATTCTCCCTTTTCGACTACCTAAAATTACTTTAAGATTAGCCTCTGGAGAGAATTTTCGTGGGCTTTATTTGTGTACCAAAGCTAAATTTTGCATACTTAAGGCGCAATTTCTCCGCATCCTATACTTACCTCAAAAAGTTAAGCCCTTTAACTCCTTTGTCTGGCTAACTCCGCAAATCCTTAAACACCCTAAGCTAGCTTTTTCAAATAGAAGACCTTAGTTTTTAAAAACAATACTTTGCCTTCTATAAGTGTTTTTTAACCTTAGGAGCCTGTAAAGAAAGAGGGACTGTAAAAGGGGAAATAAATAGAGAAAGGGTTTTAAACTGTCACGAAGATAAATGTAGGATTTTATAATTATATAATATATTATAGCATTATAATACAATATATTATTGCATTTTGTTATCATAAAAACTCACTTTGTATTCTTTTAAAAAAGAAATAATATCGAAATAATTATAATAAATGTTTAATAATATTAATAATTAGAAGATAATGGGGGTGGGCTTTTTGATGCAATACTATATTATACTATGATTTGTCCCGTGTCAACTCTTTTTTTTAGGGATTTTTACCCACCGAAGATATCTTTTTAATACCCAACTATTGTTGCTAAGTAGACTGCCCTAAAAATACTTTTTGCCAAGCAGTATTTATTTTCGGCTCTAGAAAATCGCACTTAGAAAATGCAAGTATCCATAGCTCAGGATAAAAGAGCACTCTTTTTTAGAATCCTTTGCGGATACTCCCCTTTTCCTTGTGGACTTACCATTATTTATTTGCAAGCACTATAGCTGTTCCAATGGGGCAATCTATGGGTAGAAAACACTAAATATTGTTGCTATAACTCTAAATGGGTGGATGATAGCTGCCAATCATGGGTTGGAGGGTATATTATCCGGTCCAATTAGCTGCTCATAGGTTAAAAGCCTCTAAAGTCACCTGGTCACATGTTTTATGCCTCTAGCCTAGCAACAAATGTCTAAGCTTTTATTCTCCTATAAAAGCGGATAAGGAGGTGGTCCACTGGGGATTGGGCTGAGCCATCGGGTCGGTGCTGCGAGTACCGCCAAGGCGACCCTGGGCCATGGCCTCTAAGGGTGATAGGTCAGTTCTGACTGACCTAATGGCATTCTCATATTCCGACTGGGCTAGCAATGTCACATCAAAGGGAGAATCTGTGACTATTATCCTTACATATTCAATGGGATCGGAAAAGCTCAAAAGTGACGAATCAAAGATGGTAGTGGAATTGGGAGGCACTTCCGTGGTGGAGATAAATTCAGAGTTTGGCAAAAATGTCTTGATTACTCCATTTTCCAAGAGGTTTATGCCGTAAACATAGTATTTCTTCTTCGTCAGATTTTGCGCCGTAACTTGCAATAAATTGGCGCCCTGGGTATCAATTCTGGCAGAATCAGGAGAGTACTCATGCTCCAGCTTGTAGGTGTCTAAGCCTTCATCCAATAATCTTTGATCTTCAGGCAGGGTGTTATATTCAGCTAAAGAACAGGGGGCAAAAAGACGGTAGGTTATGATGACCTGCGGTTGTACTCCCGGAGGGGCTGGAAACTCCATGATGCTCTTGAACCAAGAGGCTTTCCAGAAGTTAGACTTCAAGACTGTCAAACCATTTTCCGTAAGCGGAGCACGCAAGGAGTCCAGATTCCAAAAAAAGCCGTTTTCTGAAGGGTCTACCATCCAGACCTCAGGGTCAGCATTTATATCTGAGCTGGGCAAAAAGC
>JAITII010000071.1 GCA_031279515.1 Deltaproteobacteria bacterium | reverse complement strand
CAATAGCTACCGTAGTTATGGCTACGCAGAGAATAGAAGAAAAAGACCCGGATTCAGGATTCTTAACAACCGAGCTCTTCTATCCTGATCTGGCAAACCTACCCCCCCTGTCGCTAGCTGGCTTTGAAAACGGCTGGTTTTGCATGCTACCCCTCCAGTATAACTATTCCTTTCGTCCCGATGTAAGTATAGTGACCCTAAGCGGCCTCAAGCATCCTGACGTCATAGCCTATCCGGAACCTGTGAAGTATCCCCTTCTATTTTTCCCAAGATATCCAGATGGGACTTATCTGGAAGCAGAAGTACCCGGCTACCCTTCGATTTTTTTTCTAACTAACGTGCAAAATGGCGTAAGAGTGTTCCTAAGATATGGAGAAGCTATGAATGACTTAATACCATATGTAGAGCCAAGTAATAGATTCTTGTGGCTGGGGGAACTGAAGATGGACCACCAGGCGGGGATAAATGCCGTAGAAAATGGCTTGTACGCCACTTACTTGGACCGCGTGGTAAAATATATGGAAGACCTTATGATAAACTCGGATGGAGCCGTTTCACCCCAAGCACCTCCCTATATTTTCCAGTCCATTAGCATAGTGGCCGAATACTTAAAAGATGAAGGAGAGGTAGATCTAGCTCTAGAGACCATGCAAAAATTCATAAGTATTTTTGTAGATAAAAAGGGCGAGTCAATACTTATGAGCGATGATTTATTAAATAGCTATTTATTAATAGTAAGTTGTAATAATATAAAACGTAATTATGCAGAATCAGAAAGAATAATGAATATAGTAATATCATTGCGCCCGACTTTCCCGATGAATTATCTGCTTTTGGGATTAATTTACAATCAGCAAAACCGCGGAGAGCTTACCCTTAATGCCTTGAAAAAAGCCTTGGAACTAGACCCTGAAAATACTCAATTTATATACCAATATGGCCAAGCTCTGGCAAAATACTCCTCTATTAATGATGCCGTAGTGTATTTAAACCAGAAAAAAGCCTATCTTGAAGAAGAGGGCCTCTATAACTTAGGACAAATTGTCCAAGGGTACATCGATTGCCTACAACTGCCACCAAATCGTGATTTATAGCTATGAAGATTTTTCCAAAAAATAAAGATAATTTCATAGCAAATTTGCTAAAACTTAGCTTAAAAAGCTTCTAGTACCACTAATTATTTAATAACCTTGCCCTCTAAGGTGCTCAGATCATTTATGAAAGTTCCAACTCATATAAAAAAGCTACTCTTGGTAATAGGGATTTTTTTAGCTTTCATCATGATTTTTATGGAAGTAAAAGCAAGGCACGAACTTAACCAAGCCCGTTCTTATGCAAAGACTGAAAAGGATAGCTATAAGGCACAGCTTCATTATTTTCAGGCTTTAAACTTCTATAGTCCAGTAGGTGCCAGCCAAACAGCAGCTAATGAGCTCTTAGAGTTGGCCATAACCCTGGACAAAAATGGGAAAAAAGAAGAATCGTACAATGCTTTTTTAAGACTTAGGGGGGCCTTGAATGCAGCCAGAAGCTTTTACATCCCAAATAGAGATAAAATTGATATTGCCAATAAATATATAGCAAAGTACCTTGCTGACCTTAAGGTCAAGCAATCATCAACCCCGCTTAATCTAGAAAATGAAGAAGCTTTTTTGTATGATTTATACAGCAAAAATCCAGTGACCAATGAGTTTTGGTACCTTGTAGCTGTTGCAGGGTTTCTAATCTGGACTATCTGCGCAATTATTGCAATTTTCAAAGTGTTTCCAAAAGATCCTTCTTTACCTTTAAAGAAAAGACTAATAGAAGCTCGTTTTACACTTATATTTTTTGTCATAGGGTACAGCCTCTGGCTTACAGGTATGTCAATAGCTTAATATTCTATAAGAAAACGTTATCTGGTGAGTTTGGATGAATATCAAATTAAAAGAGAACCTTGAAAAATATGTACTTTATATATTTAGTTTTATAGCTATCGGCTTTATACTATATGTCATAAATATGTTTAGATATGGTTTTGATTTTACAGATGAAAGTGTTCATCTATTTATGATGGAAAGATCTGAAGAATATCCATCTCACCATATACTTACAGGGTTTCTTTACCAACCTTTTTATAGGTTATTTAATGGAAATATCTTTATTCTACGTACATTAAACTTTATACTATTTTTTCTTATAAATATTAATCTCTGTAGATTATTGATTTTAAAAATTAAACCAAAAGATGCTCCAACGCTTACTACATTTCAGCTCTGGGCGTACTCTTTACTCTTAGCATTTAGTTCTTTAAGTGTTTTAATAATCTTTTTACCCACGCCAAATTATAATCTCTTGAATTTTATGGGAATAAGTATTGTGGCAACTGGGGTCCTCATAATATCAAGCCACAGCCAAAAGGAAAATGACAAGATTGAGCCATGGGGATGGATTATTTGCGCTCTAGGAATCTATATAACTTTCATGTCAAGGATTCAGACTACAATTGCAATAGCGATTCTACTTTTGATATGGGCAATACTTAGTTCAAAATTTAAGCTCAAATATTTTATACCTTCAACTATAACCTTATTGGCACTAGTATTAATAACAATTTTCTTGATTGACTCTTCACTTTTAACCTTCATAGAAAGATTTAAAGAAGCAATAAAGGTAGAAAAAATGAGTAATTCCCATGAGATATTTCTACCTATAACTTTCAAATTTGACTTGACATTGTCGCATATTCACTTGGCATCAATAATATTTTTCCCTATCTTATTAATCTATGTATTTATTATTGATTATGTGAAATTAAAATTTTCTGAAAATATTGCTCTTTACTTTCTCTTGGCGTTAATTCCAATATTCATAAACTATATATATTTATATAAATATTTTTGGTGGTATGAAATAGAAGAAGGATTTTTATTATTGGTTCCACTTTTGGCACTAATCATCGCATCTAAAAGAGATGAAAAAACATCGATCAGTTTCGACAAAAAAGAACGTTTTTTGCTATTTGGCCTTCTACTTTTGTTAGCAGTGATTTTCGGACTAGGAAGTAACAATTCAATTTTCATAATCCTTTCCCTTTCATGCTTCTTTATTGTCCTAGGCTTATTGGTACTTCTAAGTATTTATAGTTCTCCACAATCATATAATTTTCGCCTATATCTTACATCTATATTTACCCTTGTTCTTTCCATGGGAATAGTTTATAGCGCCATAGCTAATCCATACCGTCAACCTTTTGGCCTTTGGCTCAACAATGCTAAAGTAAATATACAGGAAGGAAAATCACCTTTAATTCTAAGAGAACCTCTTGCACAGTATATCTCTAACTTACAAACTGTTGCAAGAGAAAATCTAATGGAGCCCAATACTCCTATTATTGATCTCTCTGGAAGAGTGCCTGGTTCTATTTACATACTTAATGGGTATACACCGAGATATGTTTGGGCCACTTGGATCTCGAATGACATAGAAGGAGCGAGAAGGTATATCAGTTATATATTATCTACAATTTCCTGCGAAGAAATTTCAAGGGCATGGTTACTAGTTGATGACTATACGATAGTCGTACCAATTGAGCCTGAACTGCTTATGGAATCAGGACTTAATCTTGATAAAGATTATATTTGGTCACAAAAAGTTTCTTTCCCCAAGCTATTTTCACATGAGGGCTACGTGACTTCAAACCATTACCTTCTGAAACCATCAAGAAATCACGACGATGCTATCAAAGCTTGCTATGAAGCTAGAAGAAAAAATAGCCGCGATGATTTGGCGGGCTAAGCTTAAAGGTGAAAATTCTATAAATATTTCAAGATATTATTATATCTTATATCCTGCAGCATCAGCATCGTTTTTGAACATTTTAACTGTGTCAAGCGAGAACTCAGTTAAATCTTTGCCAACAAGGTCTAGCTTTTTTAAGATATCATTGGTGGCTGTAATTATATGACAGCCGATACTGTCCGCCTGGAAAACATTTAAAAGCTCCCTAGGAGAAGCCCAAATAAGTTCAATATTTGGCGTCTTTGAGATGATCCCCATAGCTTCAGCCATTAAAGGTACAGGATCCATACCAGTATCTGCTATCCTTCCCGCAAAGATAGAGATATAAGCAGGGGCTCCAGACGCTATACGCGGAGTTATTTCCCGCACCTGAGCCAGGGTCATCATGGCAGTTACATTAACCTTTACGCCAGATTCGACTAAGCGCTCCACCAGGTACGCAGAAGACTCGCCTAAACTGTTAGTTACTGGTATTTTTACATACACCCCGTCCCCCAACGCGGCTATAAGCTTGGCTTGGCGCTCCATCTCTTTAAAATCATCGGAGAAAACCTCTAAAGAAATGGGTTTATCGCCAATGGCTGCGATAATATCTTTGGCAAAAGCCACATAGTCTGTAACCCCAGCTTTTCTCATGAGGGTGGGATTTGTAGTAAATCCTTTGATGAGTGGGTTCTGATTCATCTCCAGGATTCCTGCCTTGTCGGCTCCATCAGCGAAAAGTTTAATTGTAAGGTCCTTGACTTCTTTCATAAATCACCTATTAGTATTCAATTGTTTAAAATTATTTCTACTGCCTCATTGAGGCTAAAACAGGTAAAATCAGCCGGCGGATTTGGCTTGGGTTCATTATAGTCAAAATCAAGAAAAATAGTTCTGCTGCCCGCTGCTCTGCCGGCCCCTATGTCACTGGCCCTGTCCCCCACCATGAAGCTTCTACTCAAATCTAAACCGAACTCCTTAGCCCCTTTTACAAGCATCCCTGGTTTTGGCTTACGGCAGTCACAATTGTCTATGTTGTCGTGAATACACACCAAAAGGTCATCTAGGGGAAGAAAATTTCTAACTTTTTCATTCATGGCAATAACATTGTCAAGGGTCCTAGATCCTCTAGCCACATCGGGTTGATTGGTAACACATATGAGGATAAAGCCCTTGTTTTTTAAAGAAAGTAAAAGCTCCCTTGCCCCTGGCACCACGACAAGTGACTCTGCATCCGCTGGAGGGTATGGTTTTCCGTCTTTTAGAAGAGCCTCATTTAACACCCCGTCTCTGTCAAAAAAGACTCCTCGCTGCAAGGTCATTTAACGGTACTTTCCCATTTGGTGGGGTTCAGCTTGAGGCTAGGGTGGGTGACCAAAAGATGCCAGACTACACCATGAAAGGCCTCGGTATGGGGTGTTATGTGAGCTGAATTTACTGTAGGAATGATTACCCTTGCATCTGCAACTTTGGCTGTATGGCCTCCATCGCGACCTACAATGCCTACAATCTTAGCTCCAACTTCTTTGGCTAACTCTAAGGCTCGGACCAAGTTTGGAGAAACATTTCGCTCTAAATCCCCTCCTCCCACGGACAGAACAAGGATAAGGTCTCGGGAATTTAATTTGCTCCCCCTTAGCCACTCGGCAAAAACAGTGTCCCATCCTTCATCATTTGTCCTAGCTGTTAATTCGGCAACATTATCAGTAGGGCAATAAGCCTCAAAGCCGCAGAGCTTACGGAAATCATTGACTGCATGGGATGCGGAAGCAGCAGAGCCGCCTACCCCTAAAATGAAGAGGCGACCTCCGTCCTGGCGTACAGAAGCTAGGATACTAGCTGTCTTTTCTATATCACTGGCAGAAAGGGCAGCTAAAATCTCTTTAGCCTCACTTATAAAATCTTCGGAAAAAGACATCTTTAAATTACCTTGCAGCGTAAAATTTGCTAAAACCCTAGAAAATGACAAAATTTGAGAAAATTTTTCTTTCTGGGGAAGATATTTAGTCTAAGATGGAAGAAGGTTTCAGTGTGACAGTGGGATTAATGGAAAGATTTATTAGGCAATAGCCAAACAATAAAGAACTAATAATATAAATAGAGCTTAGATAGCCTCAATTAGCAAATTTATTATTATTTTTATTGAACACAATAAAACGGCTGGATAACAAGGTCCAGATATAGACCACGGGAATAGAAGCTATTTTAACATAAAGGGGATCAAAATCAAGCCAATAATGAAATACTAAGAGAAGAATCTGGAAGATGGCAAGTGATACTAAAGCTGTTCCAACATAGACCAAAAATTGAGCGCCTACAGTTTTTGTCTGTTTATGTATTTCACCTATGACATAGTACCGTGTTATAAAAAAATTAACAACTAAACTAGCTGAAGCGGAACAGATAGCTGCAAGCAAAGGGTCCAATTCTATTGTAATGTAGAACCAAAAAATGAAGAAATCACATAATGTGGCAACACAACCGCTTAAAAATTGCCTGATGGCTTGTGCCTTTATAGAGTTATCATATCTTGGATGTATAATACTATTTAATACATACTTTAAATATGTACTATTTAATACAGTCACTACTGGATCCGGGCTAAATAATTCTCTAAGTCGGCCTTCCCTTGCAATGAGCCTATCTCAAAGAATCTGTTGTGAACTTCATAGCCAGCTAAATTGCCTTCAGCTGACAATTCGGTAAGTACGCTTGCTAAATCAAATTTTTTACCGAAACTTGTTTTAAAGACCGTTTTGAAAAAACAGCAAATTCCATAATCAATATAGTGCATTAAATCATTGGGTTGATGTTTATCATAGAGACTTACTAAACCATGCTGAAAAATGACGTTACTCTTATCATATTGATTTTGATTTTTGTAAACGGTCATCAAAGCAACTTTTCCTGAATATAAAAACGCTTTTGCTATGTTACGATAATTGGTATCAAGGTAGCTATCACCATATAAAACCATAAATAAATCAGGTAACATAGGAAGAGCATTTACTATGGCTCCTCCAGTTCCGAGCAGCTCTTTCCCATCATCAGAATAGTAGACATTTAAACCAAATTTTTCACCATTACCAACGGTCTCTTTAATCATATCGCCCATATGCCCAATACAAATAAAAACTTTTTCTACTTCGTTTCTTTTAAGCAGGCGTAATTGATGAAATATGAAGGGTTCACCTGCTATATCTAAAAGAGATTTTGGAATAGTTGCTGCAAGCTCACCAAGACGGGTACCTAGTCCCCCTGCCAAAATTAAAACAGGTAACATTAGCTAAGTACCACCTTTGCGCCATCAAAATCAAATCTGAAGCGAAGCTCTTCTAAGCCTTCCTCACGCATACATTTACGCAAACGTGTTTTATCCTCTGCCAGAAACATCAAAAATCCACCGCCCCCGGCACCTACCAACTTACCTCCAATAGCACCATTTTTCATGGCCTTTTCATAAGCCAAGTCGATCTTTTGATTAGACATACCGCCCGAACGTTTCTTTTTATTTAGCCAATGTTCATGCATGAGAAGCCCAAAAGCAAAGATATCACCTTCTTCAAGAACTTTTTTGCTACGCAACCCAAGTTCTTTTACATAGTGAAGGTTCTGAATCATTTCTGAATCATTTTTCTGAGACTTATCATTTTGATCTTTAAGCAATTCGCCTGCACTCCTTGTGAAACCGGTGAAAAATAAAGTCAATCTTTCCTCTAGTTCAAAAAGTGCATCGATGGGAATATTCAAAGGATAGGCATCAACAGTATCATCAGGGTTGAAGTTAAAACAAGTAATACCACCATAAGCCGCTATATACTGATCTTGTTTTCCAATAGGTTCCCCTAATATGTCTATCTCCACATGAGCTGCCAACTCAGCCAATTGCTGAGGCAATAATAGTTGTCTTCTATGGGCATAAAGAGCCTTAAGAAGAGCTGTAGTAAAAGAACCAGAAGAACCCAAGCCAGTTCCCGCAGGGATATCAGCAAGAGTTGTAAGCTCAATTTGTGGGGTTTTAAGATTCTGTAAGCGAAGGGCCTCACGAATGATCCTATGATTAATCTCATCAACATTTGTTACAGTCTCGAGTTGTGAGTACTTAAGATATATCCCCTCTTTAAATGGGCGGAGAACTGTAACGTAAACATATTTATCTATAGCTGCCGCAATCAAAAATCCGCCGCCATGTTCGCGATAATATGAAGGAAGGTCCGTTCCACCACCTCCCAAGCTTATTCGTAATGGTGAACGCGTTATTATCATTATGCTTTAACTCCTTGTATTCCATTTTTATTACAAATTAAAGACACTTAGAAAAATAACTAACCCCCTTATTTTAGGTTACCGGAGAGATTGGTTTTAATGAGCCTGTTAGACTAAAGGGCAGAGTCTTAAATAAATTATAAGGCGTCCTATAGCGTAAGTTTGGTAAATGTTAGGTTATTAGGGGCTTAATCGTTAGCCTTAACAAAACCTACAGCTTTGTCCACAATGAAAATAGGTCGCCTCTTAGTTTCTTCGTAAATTCTGCCAATATATGCTCCCAAAATTCCCATACCAATAAACTGGCTACCACTGAGAAAAAGGAGAAGCACTCCCAATGTGGCCAAACCTGTGGCAAATTGATACCAACCGGTTAACTTTCCGATGATAAGTAGGATACCTGCAACTATTGCTAAACTTGCCATAATGAAACCAATTATGGTCATTAGTCTTAAAAGAGCACCTGAAAAGGCTATAACTCCGTTAAAGCCAATAAAGATACCTCCAGTAAGTGGGAAGTACTTGCCCGAGCCACTGACTCTTGGCTTTCTATCAAAAGGTACTAATTTGTGCTTAAAACCTACAACAGCAGTAAGACCTCGCAAGAAGGCATTAGTTTCATTGAGATTTAATAGCTCCTCTACTACTTTACGATCGAGTAACCTAAAATCACCAGCGTTTCTAGGGATCTCAACAGTGGCTGTTTTGTTGATGAACCAGTAAGCAGTGTAGGCTACCATACGTTTTATTATATTATCTCCAGAGCGCGATCGTCTTTGGGGAATAATTACTTTATACTCACCTTCTCGCCATATCTTAACCATCTCTGGAATGACTTCAGGCGGATCCTGCATATCAACATCCATTACAATAACAGCCTTACCGGTGGAATATGATAATCCGCCCCAAATGGCACCCGGCTGCCCGAATCTCCGCGACATCTTTAAGAGTTTCACCCGTGGATCCTTTTTGTTTGCTTCTGTTACTACCTCTTCAGTGTTATCGGTTGAGGGATCCATGGAAAAGATAATCTCATAATCTTCTGTAACTTCTTTTAAAATCTCTTGAACCTCTGTTAGATAGTGTGGTATTGCCAATTCCTCATTAAATACAGGTACAACTATACTTAATTCTGGCATTATATATCTCTAGGCCTCCAATTGTCTTAAATTCGTATCGGGCTGTTAGATTGCTATTTAAAGATAAAATACAGTAAGAAGGGAATGGGAGTAAACTAAAGGGGAAAAATCATTTATTCACTTAGATCTCAATTACCATATAGTTTATTATAAAAAAAGTCAAGCGGGATTGACTTCATTTTACACAATAAAAGAGCTCAGATATTATTTGATGCTAGATAAAATTGTTAAATTAATGGGTTGTTTAGAATTAGAAGATTTATTGATGCTTTGATATTAAAGACAAATTAAATAAAAATTTTAATTATAAAGGAGACAATAAATGATATAATTAACTTTAATATATCAATTATCACTCTAAATTAAAATAATGCTATTTATAGTTCTAGCCTTCCAGCCCATATCCTAATTTTTACAAAGCGTTTCAGGTATTAATCTTTGCAACTTCTGTGATTATTGCCGCAACCACTTCTCCGCATTTGATAAGCTGTGAGATTGATTGCTCCTCTTTTTCCGTATGAACATAATCGTAGCCTGTTGCAAGGCCTATTGCCGTGATACCTTTTTGAGTAAAATAGTTGCCGTCCTGGCCGCCACCCCCCTGAACCACTTCGGCCTTAATGCCTAACTGGTCCAGGACCTTTGAAGCAAGCTGGATAATAGGATCACCCTCTTTCACAGAGAAAAGGGGGTATTCCAGCGTATAATCAATTTCAACCCTTGCCCCGCGCTCTGCGGTGGTTTCCTTGAATACTTTGTCAACTTCTTTTAGATATAGGCTTAACTCTTCCTCGTTGTGACTTCTAGCCTCACCTTTAATCTCAAGGTAATCACACACTATATTTGTAGCCTTACCGCCTGAAATTATGCCAAAATTGGAGGTAGAAATTGGAGAAAGGCGACCTTCTCTGAGGCGCATAAGGGCCTGTGCCCCAACATTTATTGCATTTATCCCTTTTTCTGGAGCCATACCAGCATGGCTAGACTTTCCATAGATTCGGATCAAAAAAGTGTACTGAGTTGGTGCGGCGTTGACTAAGGTTCCCAAGGGACCGCCACTATCCAACACGTATGCCATCTTAGATCTAAGCGATGAAACATCTAGATGCTTTGAACCCAAAAGACCTACTTCTTCTGCCACAGAAAATACAACTTCAACGTCACCGTGAGGCACGCCAGAGGCTTTAGCTTTTCGTATGCCATCAAGTATTGAAACAACCCCAGAAATATCATCTGCAGCTAAGATGGTATCCCCAGAACTCGTTATCCTATCCTCATCTTCCCGTATTATAGGAACGATTTTACCGGGATTAGCAACTCTATCCATATGGGCAGAAAACAGGACAGCTGGAATAGAATCTATACCCTTCCAGCGCCCGATGAGATTGCCGCAATTTCCACCTATAATATCGCCAGTTTTATCTTCAATAACTTCCATCCCAATTTTTTGCATCTTAGCTTTTAGAACATCAGCTATTTCTCGCTCTTTAAAAGAATGGGTAGGTATCTTTACTAGCTCTAAAAATTCTTCAATGATTGGATTATATGCCATCTAAAACCACCTAAGTTCCCTTTTATTTTTCATATAGCTATAAAAGTAGTAAAATACATCAAAAAATGAATTTATAAAAATAACATCTTACAAGGGAAACATTTCAACACCCTTTATAAAAAAATGGCATAAGCTGTCATCCCTACGACCTCGCCTTGCAGCTCTGGCTTCATACGGTTCAATACCTGGAAATTCTAAAGTGAATTTGAAATAATTACCATCTTGCCATTCTTTAGGTATTATAGTTGTAAAATCTTTTAAATCTACTTCAATGACATCTCCTTCAGCTCTCATAGATGGTATTAACTTTACCTTATGACAAGCTTCATCTTGTTTAGCCACAACCACTTCAAAGTATATTTTTAGTTGTGAATCTTGACCCAACAATTTTTGAGGCATCAATATATTTATCTCAACTTTTTCAATCATTGCTTTTTTGAAAGGCCCTTCTACACCAATGTATTCCACAGCACCATTTTCAATAATCACATCGTAAGGGTACCTATAAATTGTAAATACTGAAGGTACTTCTTCTGGTAATCCATTAAAAAGACCGTTAAATAATCGATCAGAATAACTAACACTATCTTTGTCTAAGAAATTGGTAAACTTGAAAGTTCCAGGAATCCAGTAAAGCCTCTCATTAAATCCTATTGTTGCATTGTTATTCTGTGACAAAATAGCAGCTGTAAAATTTCTTCTTAATTCCACGAAGTTATAAAAAATTTTCGATGCATCTTTATCCATTTCATTCACTTTATTGATTCCATATATCAACGGGGATAAAGATATAACTTGATTTTTTTTATGGGGTTTATATTCAACAGTACTATATTCTAAAACTTTAATACTCAGGCATATAAGAATTGGAATTAATGATAAAGAAATATAAAGGTAGGGTTTTTTATCAAATATTTTATATATATCTGAGAAGGCTAATCCGGTAAAAATAAAAGAAATAGGTAAGGGTATATAAGAAGCAAATTTCCAAACTTGATAAACATCACCCATGATTTTATATGCTATTAAATACATAGCTAAAGATATAACAAAAAGCACAAAAATGACTGTAATTTTTTGCTTAGATTTATTTTTATCTGTCTTATCATCTTTAGTGATCATGCCAAGTAGGTATAAAAATACAAGTATTATAAAAAATATAAAATATGATATTGTTGGTGATCCTACACCTTTAAAAGGAAAACCTTCGTAGTATGTTGGAATTCCAGAAAAAATTACTGGGTCTAAAAAACCTATTCCATATCCCGCTGTTTGCTCAGCAGCTGAAACAGTTCTTCCAATAAGCTGAATTGCATTTTGTGGAATAAGTAAAAATACAATGATTGTTAAAGCAAAAAATACTAAAATATTACTTTTTAATGTTTTTATTGCAGCATAACCTCTGGAGAGAGTAGTATCTTTTGTTAACCATTCAGTTAGCACCTTTGCCAAAAAAATAAATGATATAAAAAGCAAAAAACCGGCCTGATAACAATTACTTATATACAGAAAAACAAAAAATAATAAGACAAAGGTATCATATCTAGTCTTTTCCTGATTTGTGAAGACAATAGTTAAACCAGCAATAAAGCCTATTAATGAAACCAATTGTCCAAATAGACCACCTTCTATAACTAAATGGAACAAGTTTCCCCATATCACACCAATTGTTATAAGTATATTTAACCAGGTTGGCAACTTGAATATGCTAACTACTAATGTGTAGATTCCTACACCTATTATTGATGCGAGAAAAATACTAAAAGTTGGACCTACTATTATTGGAATTTCACCTTTGGCTACAGAAAATAATGAATATAAAATATTACTGCCAAAAGCGTCAAAGGCAAAATTATCTGTCGTCATACCGAATTTTGAGATTTCAAAAAACCCATTCCAATATCCTGCAGTAAAAGTCCATGAATAGAAATCAATACTTTTCGTTAGGCTGACTTCAATCTGTCCCGATGGCCATAGCATGGCAAAATACGTTGCAATACAAATAGCTATAATAGACGCCACAAAAATTCGTCCATGGCTTGTGAATAAATCTTTTATAATATCTTTTTTTAACACATAGTTCTTATAGTTATTTTTGATGAAATAATATATTTCTAATATAGTACCTAAGATACCCAAAAAAAATACAGCAAGCAGAAACGTCGACATATCATGAGAAAATAGAGCTATATATCGGCTTATAAATGCAATAACTGAGACGCTTACTACAATGGGAAAAATATCACCATAACCCATCCTAACTTGGACTTTGAGGCCTTTCAAAATCAATCTTCCCCAAAAGCTAACAGCTATGGTAAATATTAAGAAAAATCCCCAAAATGATAGAACTGTTTTGGATATTGTAACTAATTGAAACAATTGATAATTAACCTCTCTTATAGGTTTGTTGGTATACCTTTTCTTCCTTACCTTCTATTAATCAGGGCTAAAGTCAGCGAATCAGTTTGTCGCTTTTCTCCTATAAATACTTCGCAAATCAAATTGCAGCGTCCCATTTAGGCATATATAGTTGCGTCTATTAACTAAAATACAATATTTACCAATAAATGACAAAAGTTGCTCACAAATTATTTATTGGTCTTGTCGGCATAGTACCTTATCGATTCCTTTTTTAATTCCCTTACGCTTTTTAAAATAACCCAATCTATATTTTCAAATATAGAGACCATCTCGTCGGCCATTTTCTGCAGTTCTTCATGGCTTGGGGCATGTATCATAGTGTATACGTTATAAGGCCATCCTGGGGCCATTTCTCTTTCATAGCAATGAGTTACATAGGGTAAAGACGCAAATCTTTCCCCAGCTTTTACTATATCCTCTTCTGGAAAGCGCCAGGCCAACATAGCATTGTAATTAAAGCCCGACAGTTGGTGAACTAGAATGGCGCCTATGCGCCTAATATAGCCCAGTTGCTTGAAGTTTTTCAAGACTTCCAATACCTCTTCTTCGCACAGTCCGAGTTTCTGGCCAATTACCTCAAAAGGACGAGGACACAAAGGCAAGTCTCCGCTTAATTCGTGGACAAGGGCTTTTTCTTTTTCATTTAAAGAGTTGCTGTTTTTAAAAATAACCTCTAATGACATCTCTGCTTTCCCCTGTACTCAAGTTTTTGTGAATATCAAATACTTTATAATTAATTTATTTTTACTATTTTACTATTTTACTGTTTATTTATTTCCTTTTATAGTATATTTAGAAAATATATTAACATGCTGCAATTTTCTTCAATAGTTTGTTGCACTCTTTACGTGCAGAGTTCAGCTCGAGGCTAGCTAACTTGTTGTAGTCTGGTTTAGTCCCATAAGGCCCCAGGGACATGGGCACTATTATGGCACAAAGCACTTTTAATCGTCCTAGGGCTTTTGCACTAACCTTGAAAAGGGTTTTCATAAGGCTCTCAAGAGCACCGGCTCTTTGGGGCAAATTTAGTGAAATTTTAATGCCCCTCCTTAACAATGCCCTTAAACTGTGTTATTATGCCACAGCCTCCAAGGGCAATGAATTGAAAGCTAGGTAAGCATGATTGGCATCTCTAAATTATATTGTGGGACAGTAGAACCTTCCGACCTTATTCGCTATGGACGTAAAGCTAAGGATCTACCTAGTCATCTTCTGCAGTTCTCTGAAGATAAGAAACCGGTTATCGCCTGGAACATCACCCGTTCCTGTAACCTAACTTGCGTTCACTGCTATGCGTCTGCCACTAACAAGAAGGCACCAGATGAGCTTACTAGTGAGGAAGCTAAACAGCTTGTCAAAAGTTTAACTGAATATGGGGTTCCTGTCATCCTTTTTTCCGGCGGTGAGCCTCTCTTGCGTCCTGATTTATTCCAACTGGTAGATCTAGCTGTTAAGGGAGGTGCCAGGGCTGTACTTTCTACTAATGGACTACTTATTACCAAGGATGTTGCTAAAAAACTCAAAGATATTGGCCTCTCATACGTAGGTATCAGCCTAGATGGCCTTGAGGACCACCATGACAAGATGCGGGGAAAACCTGGGTCCTTTAAAAATGCCATCCAAGCAATCCGCATATCCCAGGAGGCCGGCCTTAAGGTAGGCTTGAGACTTACTCTAACTCGCAGCAATCAGAACGACATCAATGCCCTATTTGACCTTATGGTGGAGCACTCCATCCCAAGGGTCTGTTTTTACCACTTGGTGGACACGGGTCTTAATCCTGAGCTTTCCAAGGAGTCTTTAAGCCTACAAGAGACAAGGTCTGCTGTAAATCTTATAGCCGACAGAACTAGGAACCTATTTGAGACAGGCTTTACCCCTGAGGTCCTCACAGTAGATAACCAAGCCGACGGACCCTTCCTCTACTTAAAGCTTAAAGCCGAGGGCAGACAAAAAGAGGCCGATAACGCCCTTGCCCTTTTAAAACTCAATGGGGGGTCCAGCTCTGGGCACGGCATCGGGTGTATCTCTTGGAACGGAGACGTCCATCCTGACCAATTCTGGCGGACCGTAAAGCTGGGGTCAATCAGGGAAAGACCCTTTTCTGAGATCTGGACTGACCCGCACAATGCCCTCCTCATGGCCTTAAAAAACAAAAAAGACCATATAAAAGGCCGTTGCAAGGCCTGCCGCTTTCTAGATGTCTGCGGAGGCGGACTAAGGGCCCGGGCTAGCTATGCCACAGGGGACAATTGGGCCCCGGATCCGGCATGCTACCTCACCAATGAAGAAATTGGTATTAGCGGGACTTCACCTTTGGCTGCTGAGATTTAAGCCATGGCGCCAGGCACCTTACCCCCACCTCGTTTAGTAGCTTGGGAAACCACTAGGGTCTGTAACCTTATCTGCCGCCACTGCAGAGCTGAGGCCTGCCTCACCCCACCCCCTGGGGAACTGGACCACGAGGAAGCGTTAGCCTTTATTCACCAACTAGCCGAGTGGTCACCTCCTCCGCTTCTCATCCTCTCTGGGGGAGAGCCTCTCATGCGCCAGGATATCCTGGAGCTGGCTTCTTTAGCCACCTCTCTGGGCATGAGAGCAGTCCTTTCCACCAATGGCACCCTGTTAACAACGGAAAAGGCTTTACTTATTAAAAAGGCTGGCATCAAGCGCTTATCTCTGAGCCTAGACGGCCCAGATGCCAAAAGCCACGATTCCTTCAGGGGTTTAGAGGGCGCTTTTGACGAATTGGTCAAGAGCGCCTCCATTTTGAACCAAGTACAACTTCCTTTTCAGATTAATTCCACCATTACCCCGGGAAACATAGGCGATACCTTTAAAATCTTAGATGTTGCCAGAGAACTTGGGGCCTGTGCCTATCATGTCTTTCTCCTGGTGCCTGTAGGTAGGGCTAAGAACTGGTCCGAGGACTCCCTGGCGCCTGAGGAGTACGAAAGCACTTTACGGGCCTTGAAGGCTAAAGAACCTGATATGGCCATGGAGTTTAAGGCTACTTGCGCCCCTCAGTATCAGAGAATTAGCAGAGAAATGGGCCTAGTTAGCCCCAGAAGCGGCAAAGGTTGCTTAGGCGGCCAAGGGTTCATGTTTGTAAGCTTCGATGGAATTGTAGGTGCCTGTGGCTATCTACCTATCCCAGCTGGAGACCTCCGGAAAAGCCATCCTATTGAAATCTATAATAATTCTGAACTTTTTTGTAGACTTCGTAACAAAGAAAACTATAAAGGAAATTGTGGCTCCTGCGAATACTGGAATATCTGCGGCGGTTGCCGAGCCCGGGCTTATGCTGAAGGTGACTTTCTAGGGCAAGAACCCCTCTGCCCCCACCAGCCCAAAGCCCGCAACATAGCACTATGATGGACAAAAGCCTACTATCCGAGACCGAACGTTTAGTCCTGGACTCCATCCAAGATAATTTCCCTTTAGAAAGTCGGCCCTACGAGCACTTAGCCCAGAGCCTAAATAGCCGGCATGGTCTTAGCCTTACAGAAAGTGAAGTGATACAAATCGTAGGGACCCTAAAAACGCGGGGTTATATAAGGCGCCTTGGGGCCATTTTTAATTCCAAACCCTTAGGTTACATGACGACCCTTTGTGCTCTCAAAATCCCAACAGACAGGGTCGATCATTATGCCAAATTATTGAATTCTTACCCCCAGGTCACCCATAATTATATTCGTGACAATCCTCTAAATCTCTGGTTCACCTTCTGCTATGACAGGGAAAAAGAAATCCAGGAGCTTCTTAATAAGCTTAAGCAAGAACTGGGACAAAACTCAGTTTTCCAATTCAACTCCCGCAAAATCTTTAAAATACGAGCGGTTTTCAAGTTAGCCTAGCTAGAGGGCCTGTAAGGCCTCTTCCCTTTTCAAGGCTCCAAGATCCAGTTGCTTTTTACCCTTAGAAAGGCCCCAGCTACCGAAAAAAGGGCACTCCAGCAGCCACAATGCCTATGACCTTTAAAACGCTTGCAATCCAACTAAATATAGGCTATTATTTTTGCTGTTTTCGTGGCAGGCATCTAGTTTTTTGTGACCTGCGGGCGGTTAACTCATCGGCTAGAGTGCCATCCACACACGGTGGAAGTCGGAGGTTCGAACCCTCTACCGCCCACCATAAAATAAGATAATCAGTGCCGAAGTGGTGGAACTGGTAGACACGCCATCTTGAGGGGGTGGTGGGGAAACTCGTGCCGGTTCAAGTCCGGCCTTCGGCACCAACATCTTGGATGAATTATTTTTTATCCTACCAGATACGCCTTTCAAGCGACAAGAAGGCGGATATGCTGCCTCTTTCCTAAGGCACTACGGGCTCATTTGACTTCGTGGGGCTCTAAAACTAGTCCGCCCTCTTGCGCGGCTAAAAAAAGAGGGGCAGGGTAAAATAAATAATATCCATCTTTTTCGCCCCTTAAGTTGGTAAAAGTCTTGGATTTTGCCTTATCTTTTTGGCAAGGACGCCTAAGTTACGCCTTATAAACAGTTTTTTTATAGGACCTGGAGCTTTTTTAGCTTCTTCTGGAATCCTGCCTCAAGGCGTGCACCCTTCCCTTGGCTCAAAACGCCCAATGTAATGCTTGTAATAAGGGTTTCCAGGATCTCTAGGCGTGATATGCCTGGGTCTAAAGGGCCCAGTCAGGGCAGCTGCCCCCTTATGGCACGCATGCACTACTCTAGCCCCCTTTATGCCTAAAAGGGCTCCAGCTAGCAAAGCCAGGGCACACTCACAAATGTGCTACAAGTATTTCGCTAATACGAAAACCAGGACTTATTTTCGGCTTGTTGTTTTGAATACTGAAGGGTAACAAAGAAAAAGTGGAAGATCGAAAAATGTTTATGGATAATGTGACAAAGTTAAAAGAACAGATTGAAATGAATAATGTTAACAAAAATCTTTAAAGGCGTTCAAAAAAAGTTGATAATTACAAAAATAGACAAATCTGTTCTAACAGTTCGTTTTAATCATGACGAAATCAAAAGACATCGAGAGAAATATTATGGATTTTTTTGCTTATTAACGCCAAATATCAAGGATTCAATAGAAAGTTTACAAATAAATAAAAACAGAGATAAAGTTGAAAAATGCTTTGATGACTTAAAAAACATACTTGATGGCAGACGTCTCAGAATTCACGATCCAAATAGAATGGAAGCCCGATTATTCATTCAATTTATTTCTTTGATCTATTCTTCTAATATTAGAACAATAATAAAAGATAGTAAGTCACCTCTTAAATACATGTCGCTAAGAGCAATTTTTGATGACCTAGAAATACTGACTGAAATATTTTTTCACCACGAAGGCTTTAAAGTCTATAATGAAACTGACAAGCAAACCCAAAAAATTATCGATTTTTTTTTCTGGATTAATTGGCCTCAGCGTTAGACTTGAAAATTAATATAAGCTATTTATCATTGTATAAGTTGTAGCTACATTTGCATGTAATTTAGGTTATTTAGCATTAAATATAGATTGCCGTAATTTTAGATAATAGCCATATAAAACATTATAATTTATTGGTGGTTGAGAATTTTCTTTATTGAAAACTGTAACATCAATTTCTATATACGAAAAAAATTTAAAATCAATGTCTTTATGATGTATATGTGACAATATATCAAAACTAATTGGTATAGTATTTTTGCTAGCTTTCATTAGTATTATTTCTTCACAGTAATATGACGAAAAATTACAATCAACTTTATTTAATGACCATCCGTAACCCATTAATATTTTATATTGTAAACGCGATTCTATATAAAATACTATTTTGTCGAAAAAAGAAAAGTCTCTATATATTGGAAGTATTTGCTCTGTGTCTGAAGTAATAAAATTAACAGTAAATACCACTGTTTTATCTTGTATACTTTTATTTGTTTCAGCAAACATAACACGAAGATTCAGTTTAAATTCATCATTTTGTTCTATAATTCCTAATAAAGTCCGAAATCCTATATTGATAGTTTTATCGTTTTCTAACCAACTGTAATATTTAAAAAGACTATTAACATGATTTATAAAAAGTTGAAGCGCATTTTCTGAATGTTCTTTTACGGTTTCGCTTTTCAAAAGCATGCAACCATTAGGGAAAATAATTTGGAGCTCATAATTGCCGTATTCTTTTGCATCATTGTTTGGAATATATAGCTGATATGCATGTTCGTCAACATTTAATAAAATATGTTCATTCACAGGAATTAATTTACTAGATATATCATAATTACATTGGTTTATGGAATCCTTATTTTGGGCAGAATATTGTTCTTCTAATACATAAATTTTATATTCTTTAAATAAAACGCTATACCTCACTCGATTTTCTTCAAGAAGCGAAAATGTTTCAGGCAATTCAAATTCAAACATTCCTAAAGGATATTTTTTAAACTTTTCTTCTCTAAAATCAGGTGTTAAAGTGATGTATGTACATTTATATGATACAAGCAAAATGATAATACATAATATTAATAAAATAAATAAATATTTTAATATTGAAAAGATCTTAAATATTACACCTTTGTGTTTTATTATCATATTTTTCATCACTAGCGTCCTAAATAAAGGCAATTTCTTGAATGTGAATCTCTGAAAACGGCTAAAATACGTGCTTTCCTAGGAAGCTTTGAAGATTGACCGTTAAAGTCTCCCTTCAAAAATAGGCAAGATTTCATCCCGGAGGCTAAAGCAAGCGGCCCAAACGAGCGGGGCTCGCATCTTTTCAGAGGGGGAAGAGTTCATATATTGTCTAGCGATCTTTTTTTGTTCATGACTAGGTATATTTTTTGCTTGTCATCTCCTCTATCAATCACTTGGCATGTTTTGTTAAGCTGCTGTCCTAGAAGGCTGCCTCCAATTTTCAGATCGGCGCAAACTTTTAATCTTTGATAAATATTTTGGCGGCATGCTGTCTTCAATGTTTGTGGAGGATTTTACCTCCTTGTCTAGAGAGAATAAGCGGGAAATGACTCAGAAATGAGTGAAATTCTAACTAGGTGGCTGTCTTCGATTGCGCCTTTTTCTCTAGAGGAAAGCTTCTTATAACTTTTAATACTCTATCCTACTCATTTTCTACCGTCACGGAAAAAATTTTTGGGGGAGTAATAATTTATGGGTATACTGCACAAGGCTAAATGTGGGTATATGTATTACCGAGTTGGTCAACAATATAATTTCGGGATAGTGAACTCCCTTGCGGGAGCCACCCCACAGATCCCGGCGGACGCAATTAACGCTACCTAAGCTCTTCTCTGGAAACAACCGCTAGGTGCTTATTTAGCTGTGGGGTCAGAGGCAACCCTAAACTTTCTAAGCCTTCCCAAAATTGCTTGTCCTAATGTCACCTCCCGTACATATGCCGTTAGCTGGGACATATTATACCCAGCTCTGAGTCTGTAACATGCGATATTTGACATATGTTCTCCAGAGTACGCCTCTTTCCTAGAGCGCCCGCCGCAGTTCCAGGGGGCCCTTGTTCGGCGCTTCATAGGTACTATGGGCGTATCCGACTTCTCCGACCGTACATACATGGATTATGCTAACTAGCTTCCCATGCCGTCGCTCCCTCCCACAGGCGGGAGCTTCGGAGATCTAGGTGTTCTCGCAAGTAACGCGCAAGTAACATGCCAGGGTCTAAAGCGCCGCGGGACCCCAAGAAAACTCGCTCTAACGCTTTCCCAGGTGTTGTCTTCTGCTATCTACAAGGCATAGACATCCACAATTTAGTGATTTTCGATGCTTAGGCGGCTGGCCTACTACTGCCCTGTCTACGCTACAACTCTGCCCTCACGGGTCACCACACAAGACTCGGGGCTGACCGACTAGCTAGGTCTTAATCATAATGATTCTACCTCCTCTACGTTGTGCTGGTTTATCCATTCGCTAGCGTCTGGATAGGGAACTCCCTTACGGGAGCCCCCCACAGATCCCGGCGAGCGCGTTTAACGCCACCTAAGCTCTTCTTAGGATATCTAGCGTCAAACCTCTCTCCAGGATAGGGATGCACAACTCTAGGAGCTGGGATTCGCCACATACTGTGGCAAAACATCAAAACTTTCGCGTTTTTTGAGGTTTCTTCCAGCGCCAGCTTCAATACAGCCGGGTCGCAATCTTCACTTCGCAGCTTGTGCAGGATATATATATCATACAGATCTCTCGGCCTTGTGCTGGCAATATTGCGGGAAATCACAGTTTCGAACTTCTCGGCAAAAATGGTTTCCATATTATATGCCAGTATGGAAATGGAGCGGTCGTCAAACGAATACTCTATTTCGCGCGGGGTAATTCTATCGCCGGTTGTTACGTTCACTGTCAGCGGCACTTTCAAAAGCGGGTAGTCACTGGACAGGCTCACTCGTATCCCCGGATAATCGTCGCCTTCGCGGATATCGGCTGTTCTCAAAATCGAGGAAGAGATATCATCGGCGACCTTTACGGAGCATATCTTTTCAAATATCGCCCTGATGGATTCATGCGTAAGCAACAGCCTTTTATTGTAGCGTCCAAATCCATAGTGGCCCGTGTGTCAAGCCAGACGATAGCGGCAATCAGGAAGCCACCTTTCAGAATGAAGTTGTTTCGGTATTCAGAAAGGTATATGCGTTCCAGCAGACGTTCCAGCATATAGTTCTGCATGAAAATCTGCTCGGTAATTTTTTTTGGACAGCCATATTTTTGATAAACGCTTTTAACTGCATCGGATTTTTGGTTATCATAACAACACCTCCATGTATCTAAAAATTTTGGATTTTACCCGCAGTTTTTCAGCGTAATAAAGCAGCTTGGCTATATTTTTGCTTTTAGACGCCGTATACGCTTTCATGGCCTGATTCACAAGCTGCACATCGTCGGCATTTTTCCCACGGACAATATCACAGAGCGTCAGGTGGGCGTCATATGCTTTCAGAGGATTGCCGAAGGATGAATCACCCTTTGTAAACCCCAGTGTTTTGCCGGTTTGCCTGCAATCAGCAGCCCCCTGTTATAGCCCCCTTCGACCATCAGGGCGAACATCCTGTGCCCAGGCAGGTACCTCTGTCTGCAGGGGCCTATAGAGGAAACCCGCTGGTTTGGAGGCTGTTTAAGGGCGCAGCTTTCCCTTGGCCTGCAAGACCTTTTTTCCCAGGTCTCGCAAGTCGCGCCTTGGGGTGGTACCGTGCCCCTAGGGCCCCGGATGGGGGCTTCCAGGGAAGCTATGAGGCCCATTAGGGCAGGCTTCGGTTGCTTTTGAGGGCCCATGAAGCCTGGCTTGGGCGGGTAGGCTCCCCAGCTTGGGAACAATTCTGCAATGGGGGCCTTTAGGGCACTTTCCCGGGCCATTTTGGGAGGGGTTGATGGCCCATGGGACGGGTTATCTAAGGCGTTGCTCAACGGAAGCCATTGTATTCCATAGTCGCAGGCCGGGTCCCTTCCGCTTGCCTCACGGCCGCATTTGGTTTGGGCCAGGGCTTTTCCCGGTTTTTGGCGGCGGGTCCTGCCTTTTGCCGGAGCCTCTTTTAGCTTCTTGTAGGCATGGCTGTCCTGGGGAGGGCACTATCGCGGCTTCTTGGCAGGGGCGTCTGAGGCCCGCCCCTCGGGCGGATTGGGCTTATGGCCCATTGGTTCCTGTTCTTAGGCTGTTGAACATCTAAAACCAACTATCAAAATTGCTTTTTGTTTCAAAAATTACGATATCCTATATAGAAAATGCTGTTTTATTATTCAAATAATTGTCCGCCGGGGGAATAATAAGAGATTTATATGCAAGGTGCAGTAAAATGTAATCCTTTAATAAAAGGCCCCTTAGAGTTTAG
>JAITII010000030.1 GCA_031279515.1 Deltaproteobacteria bacterium | reverse complement strand
AGAGAGCCCCCTTAAAAGCTCAATGGATGCAATCCTTAAGGCCGTAGGATAGACATCATTAGTGGATTGGCCCCTATTTACATGATCTAAAGGGTGGACAATATCGTAGCGGCCTGGCTCATATCCCAGCTGTAGGAGGGCTAAATTGGCCAGGACCTCATTGACATTCATGTTGGTGGAGGTTCCTGCCCCGCCTTGGAGGGCGGGGACAATAAACATGTCATTAGCCTGGCCGGCTAAGACCTGGTCGCAGGCAGAGGCTATGGCTTCATAGAGATGGGCACCATTTTCTTCCAGTTTCTGCCTGGTAAGAGCTGCCGCCTTTTTGACCTTAACTATGGCGTAGATAAGCCCCATATTCACCCTGGGGCAATCTAGAGGAAAGTTTGCCTTAGCCCTTAGACTTTGAATGCCGTAGAGGGCATCTTTGGGAAGGGTCATGTCCCCAAGGCTATCGGTCTCAGTGCGGGTCATGATCCCTTGATTTCCTGAGCTGGAAAGCTACCAAGGCCCTTAAATTCTTTGTCCTCTTCCTCTAAGTCCTCCAAAATATGGGGAAAGACAGCCAGAGATCGCCTTAGTATACCTTGCATATGGGCTATGGCGGTCCCAAAGTTGGTGATGGGGACCCCTTGATCTAAAGATGTCTTCTGGCGGTAGCGGACCTCCCTATCATTTAGCATGCAGGCCCCGCAGTGGACCACCAAGGAGTAAGGGGAAAGGTCTTCTGGAAAATCCCCCCCGGAACTCCAGGCAAAGTCCAATTGCCGGCCAGTATAGTTGCGGATCCAGCGAGGAAGCTTCACAGTCCCTATGTCGTCACACTGCCTGTGATGTGTACAGCCCTCGGAGATTAAGATCTTATCTCCGTCTTTTAAGCTATCCAACTTCAAGGCCCCGCGTGCTGAGGCCTCTAAGATGCCTTTCAAGCGGGCAAAGAGGATGGAAAAACTGGTAAGAGGTATGTTTAAAGGGGTATCTGCGGAAACCTTGGCAAAGACCTGGCTGTCGGTTATGACCAAACGGGGTTTTTTAGCTAGAGAGGAAAAAAGGTCTTTGAGCTCGAACTCCTTTACTACTACAGCTACTGCATCGGCTTCCAGGATATCCCTTATGGTCTGCTGCTGAGGTAATATGAGCCTTCCCTTGGGAGCTGCCTTATCAATTGGTATAACTAAGACTACAAGGTCAGAGGGGGACACTAGATCCCCCACCAGGCGCAATTTAGTTTCCTCAGTTACAGCCAAATGAGAAATGGTCTCTTTGAGCTCTTTAATATTGTGCATAGTGGTGGCAGAACAATAGATTTCATTGGGCTTTGGCGTTGGAATAGTACTTAATAGATCGCATTTATTGATGACTATCACATAAGGGATAGCCTTTGCCTTAAAAAGCCCTAAAAGCTCTAATTCCGGCGCTCCAATGCCTTCCAGCCCGTCCACAACGAGTACTGCCACATCGGTCTTGTTTAAGACCTGCCGGGCCTTTTTTACCCTTTTCTCCCCTAGATAGCCAACGTCATCTAGACCAGGTGTATCAATAATTACCACTGGTCCTAAGGGCAAGAGCTCCATGGCCTTATAGACGGGATCCGTGGTAGTCCCTAAGACATCGGAGACAACGGCAAGATCCTGGCCAGTTACGGCGTTTACCAGGCTGGATTTGCCGGCATTCCGCTTGCCAAAGAATCCTATATGTACCCTAGATGAGGTTGGTGTCTCGTTCAGACTCATGCTTAACCCTATTTTTATGTGCAAGGTAGAAAAGCAAAAACTTTAAAGGAAAAAATCCACTTGATATATAAATATTTCAAAATATTCTTATAATACTAATTTTAGATAATTAGCTATATAAACATAAAAAACCATATCAATAACAAGGTCAATTCCCCCATATATGTCTATAATATAGGTAATCATGAAAGTATTCAAGCCAACTAAGAGTTTAATAGCTTCAAAAAAAACGAAAAAATTCTACTGCGAATTAGCAGAAATAAGCCCATGACTTGAAGGCTCATATTTATATAGCTTTAATGGCTTTAAACAATTGAATGTAAAGTAAAAGCTATTTTTTTAAAGAGAAGAGAATAAGAGCTAGAAATAATTAGCTAACCTCGATTGTAAGAGACTTTACCGCATTGCTACTTTAAGTAGCCTTTTGGATTGCCGGGATAAACACTACTTAAGGTGGGCCCCTTCTCTAGTCAGGGGAATTCTCTCTGGGTTGTTATGGGCTCGCTTTTTGCCGCCAGCATGTCTTCGTAGCTTATGACCTTGCGGCTATAGAGGAGATCCAAGTTGAAATCCCGGCGCTTACGGGCTAACTCTGGATTATTAAAGGGGCTGTAGAGCGTGGGGCCCCTCAAAAGTGACACTAATAGAGCCGCCTCCCCCAAGGAGAGGTCCTTGGGTTCTTTGTTAAAATAAGTTCTGGCAGCAGCTCCTACACCCCGGATATTATTACCAAAAGGGGCGCGGTTTAGATAGAGCTCCAAGATCTTATCTTTTGAATATTTTCTCTCTAGCTTTATGGCCTTTACAAATTCCAGGTACTTGGAATATAAGTTGCGTTTTCTGGGTTCCGCGATGCGCACCAGTTGTGCCGTGATAGTAGAGGCCCCAGATACTACCCGCCTAGCAGAAAGGTTCTGCCATGTGGCACGCAATATGGCCAGAGGGTCTACGCCCCAATGCCTATAGAAACGTTTATCTTCTATGTTTACCGAAAGGAGTGGAAGAAAGACGCCCATATCTTCCAATTTGGTAGGAAGAAGCCGCTCTCCAGCGTCATTTAAGGCAACATAAAAGATCTTGTCGTCTTTAAAGCTTACCTCTGGGGAAACGGTAAAACCCGTGACATCCGGGATGTCCACCAGGGCATAAGTCAAAGTAAAAAAGGCTAATAAAAGGACGGCAAAGAGGCCCAAAAGCTTTAAGAGGGTCATTATAAGACGCCTTAAAGCCCCTTTTTTTCGTACCTTAACCATGTGGCCCCTCCTTTAAAAATCTCTTACAAATCATTATAAAAGAATGATTATGAAGAAATTATGGAGGGGCCATGGAATTATGGTGTTTTCTCTATTTAGGTGAAAGCTAAGAAAAAAGCCTTTAAAGTCCCGAGGGCATATCTTTCAAGAAAGCTTCCACAAGCTTGTCTTGCCAGTCACTTACTGGCACTAAGGTTCCTAAGAAAAAGCGTAAAGTTTTGGGTTCATCGGAAAACTTTATTCCGCCTATTAGGTGTCTGTGCTCGTAGAGCCAGCCAATTCTGTCGGCAGCGTACATTATCTGGGAAAGGGAAAATACCCTCTTGGGGATAGCCAGACGCACGAGCTCCATGCTGGAGAGGTGCTCAGAGCCGTCGGGATTCCGCTGCTCGGATAGGGTACCCCTTTCCATACCGCGGATGCCGCCAGCCAGGTAGATAGCAGCGGCCAAGGCGCCGGCGGGGTACTCGGTCTGGGGCACGTGATCCACAAAGCGCAATGCGTCAACGTGGCAGCCCAGGCCCCCATAGGGGGTGACTACTGGAACGCCTTTTTTCTCCAATTCACTTCCCAGTACCTCCACAAAGAGAGGGGTCTGACTCACGATGTCGATATCTAAGGTCTCTTTGATACCCACGTTCATGGCCTCCATCTCCCTTACGGACATGCCTCCATAGGTGAGAAAGCCTTCATAAAGGGGCACAAGATCGCGCATGCGTAAAAATTCTTCCTTACTAGCTGTACAAATTCCACCACCCCTGGCGCAGCCCAGTTTGCGCCCAGAAAAGTAGATGATGTCCATCAGAGAGGACATCTCTAAGACTATCTCAGCTAAGGATTTGCTCTCGTAGGCCTTTTCCCTGGTCTTAATAAAGTAGATATTGTCGGCCAATAAACTGGCGTCCAATACCAATTTTAGGCCCTGGCTCCTACAGTATTCCGACACCTCGCGCATATTAGCCATGGATACAGGTTGTCCGCCTATGAGGTTGGTGCCAGCCTCAATGCGCACAAAGGCGATGTTTTCTACCCCAGTTTCCTTGACAAAGGACTTAAACTTGTCCATGTCGTAGTTGCCTTTGAAGAGATTGCTGCTTACGGTCTTGGCCGCATCCTCGCCCACTGCCTCGAAGATTTTTCCCCCCAGGCGCGTGATATGGGCTTTGGTGGTGGTGAAATGAAAGTTAGTCACCACGTATTGGCCCTCTTTTACGTAACTATTGGCTAAGATGTTCTCACAGGCTCTCCCCTGGTGGGCCGGCAGATAGTACTCGGTTCCGAAGACCTCTTGTATAGTTTTTTCAAGGCGGTAAAAGGTCTCAGAGCCGGCATAGCTGTCATCTGCCAAGAGCATGGCGGCGTATTGGGCCTCGCTCATGGCATTAACGCCGCTATCTGTCAGCATATCCAAAAAGACGTCCCTATTGGGGAGAAGGAAGGTGTTGTTCCCTGCCTTTCCTATGACCTCTTGCCTATCTTTGATATGCCTTAAATAGATGCGCTGCACCATCCTGGCCTTGTGCATCTCTAAAGGTATGGATTGTCCGGAAAAAAAGGCGACCCTTTTGTAAATGTTGTCTGGCATTTGTCCTCAACTTATGTCTTTCATATGATTGGGCCCCTTAAAAAAGGGCTCTTAAAAAATCTGTTAATTGGCGGGAATGGCTTTTTTCACAAATTTTTCAAAGTAACTGTTGTCTGAGAGTAGGAGGCACCCATCCCAGGCCGTCTGGGAACCGCCCGTTTGGGCTAGTTTATTAGCTAAAGCCAATCCATCAGCCGAGGTATCCCCGTAGACCACGATAAAATTTAGATCCGAGCCATATTGCCCTTTAAGTTGACCTACAGAGCTTATCGCATCTTCAGGGTTTCGGGCAAGGGTGAAATCTGAGTATAAAATTACTGTCTTGTGTCCAGGGATAGAGTTAAGTTCTGGAAGGTTGGAAAGCCCAGGACCTAAAGGAGCAGCCCGCACGTCCACTTTCATGCTCCTAAGGCTCCTTAATACCTCGGGCCTATTATAGATGGTGGGGCCGAACACAGCCCTGGACTTGGCCAAATTAGAGTCGTCCTCGTTCCACCAGTTAGTCACTGGCCGAACCATGCGGTCCACAAAGCTGTCTGGAGGATTGTAGTTTAGGGACTTTACCATCATGAGCTGGCCGGCATCGGGAATATAGCTCACCAAGCGTTCAATGGAGGTAAGTAATCTTCCGGCCTGGGAATAGCCGGCGCAGGCCGAGGCGTCTGTGCGCGCCTGGTTGGGAGCAGCAGTGCCCCAGACCCCCTTTAAACCGGAGCTGTCAACCAGGATAACCATACCTTTATGCCTAGTGGACTGGCGCTTGGCTGAGCTAAGGACTGTCGGGTCGGCCCTCATATCCTGGGGATTGGCCGGGTTGGCGCTGGGCGCAAGATATACCCTGTACCACATGCCCCCGCCATCGGCCGCTTCCTCCACTGAGGCGGGCCAGCCGGCTGAGGTGAGCCTCTGGGCCTCAGCCCGAGCCTGAAGTGGGTCTCTAAAACTGCCCACGTAACGTCCGTATACCAGCTTATGAAAAGCCTCCCCAGTGGCCGCAGGAGAAGAAGGATCGGTAGGCCTTCCGGTTCTCTCCCTCACGTTTTCTTGGGTCCTTTGTGAGCTTTGCTCCAAAGGCATTATCTGAGCTTGGTAGAGAGACAGTTCCCCTGGATTGTCCGCAGCTATGATTTGCCAATTATGGATTTTCCCCTGGGCCTCCAGGCGACTGGCTAAGATACCAGCGTCTGCGCGGTCCCCAAAAAGACCTACCAGAACCAGATAGAAATCTCCCACAGGTTGGTCAAAAGGGGTACGACGTTCCACTAGGGTCTTTTTCACGGTGAAGGCTGTTATCCCATATTTCTGCATAGCGGCCACAGCTCTGGAGGCAGGTCCTATGTCCAGATAGCTGCCACACCAGACCGCATAATAGGCGGCAGAACCGGATTTGGCCGGTGCTACCCCGTCCTGGATCTCGCCCCCTCTGACCCCTAAGGAAAGCGGGGCCTCAGGGGTGCCAGGATCGCCTGATCTTACCCTTTGGTTGGCTTTGGGCTGATTAGAGCCAAAAATTGAACAGCCTGTCAAAAGGGCCAGCACTAAGACCAGAATAAACTGCAAACCTGTGGTCTTAAGAGCAAATAGAGATAAATAGGATTTTGTACGCCTTATGGAACTCAAAGTTCTATACCATAGCCTTTATAGTTGGCTAACAAAAGAGTAGCTTTATGATGTTAGCTTAGCATTTCTTTTGCGCCTGCGCTCTTAAAAGACTTCTCTTCCCAGAAAAAGGCCCCTTTTGCCGCCTAAAGCTAGAAACTTAAGGCAAGTTTTATCGCACTTAAGGGGTTTAATTTGTTTCTGTTGGCTACGTCCATGGAGGTAACTAATAACTAGATGCATGATATAAGTAAATTCAAATAGAAAAAAGCCTTTCTGACTCTAGATGGCGCACATCTTTTTGAAGATGGATCTGCCAAATGAGTGGTAATGAAGTTAATTTCATAAAACACTGAGGATAAAATTAGGGGTTGAAAAACATAAATGGCATTAAAAAAAAGTTAAGAATTTTGAAGGTTTTAACGCTAATTACACCTATTTATATCACTTTTTTAAGGGGCAAGCAAGTTTTGTGGCAGTAAACCGCTAAAAAAAGAAAAGTGGAAAGGCATAAAAAAATAGTGTATAATACAGAATTAAAAATATATAGAAATAATTAAGATATAAAATAAGTAATTAAATGATAATTAAATAATATTAACACTAGATAGAAATAAAATACATAAAGGCTCGAATCTTTTTGTGGCCTACTAAGGCTTTCAAGCAAAATTTAAGAGAAAAAAAAGGCGCTTAAAAGTGAGTTCCAAAAGGCGAAAAAATATAACTAACTTGAAAATAAGCCATTTCGGTATTTTGTAAATTAATGGGCACTTAGCCCCTAGTTTCTCAGTTAGAAAAGTTTAACGCCTTATCTTATTGAAATAACTAAGTTTTTTCAACTTTACTTGTATTACCCTACTAGCAATACCTATGAAAAAGAGCCTTGAATTTTTATGTATATTTCATAATTAGTGGCTATTTATAAGCATATTTATATAAATTATATTTTTGAAAATATTTTTCGATTACATTATCAAATATATTGTCACTTTTAGTAAAAGTAGTAGTTTTGATAAATTTTGTCTTATCATCTATATTGTAATAATTTATTACTTGTTGAACGCTAGACAACTCTTTTAACATTTGATGTATACTAACTTCATGTCCCATTCTTTTAAACTCTAAATTTAAAACGCTTGCTAAGGTTAGAGCAAGCACGCTATAGAAAGCATGTACGGTTATGTGCTTATCCGTAAAATGTCTCATCGGAACAAATGATAAATTTTCGGTATCTTTCATTTGTTTAAAGCATTCTTCAACGTGATATTGAGATCTGTATGCACTTACTATTTTTTCATTTGACCAATCATCTCTATCAGTAAATATTATGCTCTTTCCTAAAATATTTATTTTGAGATAATTAAACTCTCCTCCGTTAATATTAAAGCTTAATGTTATATTACCTCCAATTTTTTCTACTTTGTAGTCAAAGATATTTTTCATATATTCCGGTGTCAAAATACTTTTGATTTTACTTATAACAGAGTCCTCAGTATATCGCCTGCCTCTAAATATTTTCCCATCTTCTCTTTCTTTAAGCTTATTAGATAGTTCAACTAGTTCTTGAGAACATTTTTCAATATTGTTTGTAACTTCGCGAATCTGTAACTTATACAACTCTGGATTATCAGTTACGACTACAGTTACTTTTCTTCCAAATTCTACTTTCGTTGTTCGGAATGCCTTAGTTTCACCAAAAGACTTGCCTACCAGGGGCTTATATTTATTTTTAGGAGTTTTCAATAATTCTGGGCATTGATTATGTTTTAAACCTCCAACAAAGTGAACTGAAAGAGGGTCAGATTGTACTAACTTTTCAATATTGGACGACGAATTATTCCCTCGATCAAACACTAAAGTTATATCTAGGTTGTCTTGTATACTTTGACATCTGTATTTAAGATTTTCTATGATTTTTGAAAATCTTTTAGCATCATTAGTGTTTCCTGGATAGGGTTCATGAAATAAAGGTATGTTATTGTCTGGTGATACCATTAGAGATAAGCCTACAATCCTTAAATCTGATCGATGCTCTTTACTCTTACTTCCTTTAGCTAAACGTGAAGGAGTGTCTGTGTCAATGTAAGTAATAAAATTTGTGTTATCAAAAAGGACAGTACTTGGTGATATGTTATATAACTTAGTGATTTTTGTTGTTATTTTATCTTCAATCGACCTTATTATATCGCTATCTAATAAGGACATGTTATTCCAGTAACCTTGACTTGACAGACTTTTGGTAGTTGCCTGTGGAAAAGAGTTAGGTAATACAGTCTTCGAAAACCAATCTTTATAAAAAAGGTTCTTGCTCACTGGGCCGACAGCCCTATTGATGGCTGCCAGTACAATCGAATCTCCAACCGGTAGGCCTTGAAGCTTCTTGCCTACTTCTGCATTAATGATATTGCGGATTTCCAACCTTTCGGATAACTCAAAAAGAGCAGCTACAGCACCAAAGTCAAATATTTCAGCATAGTCAGGAGAGATAACACTAGATGTTGTATTTTGTTTGGCTGCCATAATGCTTTCGATAGTCCCAAGGTAAACTTGCTTGACTATTCTTGGTTTACCGTCAACTCTAGCTGAATCAACGGCGTAGTAGTACTTATTACCTTTCTTAATTTTGGAAATTATCGAAGTCATGCTATTTAGTCCTCGTCTGGTAGAGTATCGTAGGATAATACACAAGCCTAAATATATCATTAAATCCAGGTAAATGCAAGCTTTATTTTAACAAATAGTAGGGTAATATGCTTTTTTTGAATAATTCTTTGATAATAAACCATTTATAGGTTAGGATCTTAATAACTGCGAAACTTGGGTTAGGCAATAAAAAAAATACCAATAAGATTTATAGCATACAAAAGGCGGGTTTAATACTAAAAATGAAAGGCACATAAAAACATGAGTTTGTAAGGAAAATTTTTTGTAGCCAAAATCTAAAAGGGCTATTCTAATAGCTTTGAATTCAAAATGACCCTCTTGAAGCTAGAAATTTTTTAAAAATCACCATCATCATCAATCAGAGTTTTTAGCAATCTATTATTATCAAAGTCACCAGATATATGAGTACCTGTGGCTAATCCAATTTCCAGAAATATTAATGAACCATAATTGTTCGTTTTTATTGTCTACTACGAAAAATCTGAAATTTTAGAAAATCATAAGCATACTCATACTTTGGCTAAATTACCCATTTTCCATTTACGTTTATAAAACCTCATTTACCAAGTTCAACTTATGCCCCAAACAAATCCCTTGTGGGCACAAGGTTCGAATTTATTATATTAATGTAGATATTATCGCCTTCCTATTGAAGAAAATATCCATAAATTTTTTATCTTAGGCCTTTGACTAGTTTTCTACTTAAAATTAGGTCCGCAAGATCTACACATTTTAATCTTAGCGGAACAACACAGGCAGCCAGTTTTATAAAGGTCCCCAAAATAGCGTTTTCATCAGCAGCTAGAACTAGTCCCTTAACTTTCTTATAAATGTTGCGCCAAACCCATAAGAGCCTTAAGTTAGATAGTCATTTTCGGCATTTGACGGAAAGAGGCGGCCCTCTAGATAGCTTTAGGGTAGTCCCAGGTGGCCCATTAAAACTTTGGCCCAGATTGGTACCCCAAGCCAGTGGCTTTGGTACAAAATAAGTTCGCTCGAAATAAGTTCGCTATAGTGACATAATTAGCCTTGGGAGACGGGCCCGAGGTGCCACTTAAGGGGAAAGATAGGGTTATTTTCCTAAAGGAGACAGTTGCAAAAAACATCATTTTATATTATTATATATTAGAATCGTGTATAGTCCTCTTCTGGGGGGACCTGTTTTATTAGCTCTTTTGGGAGAAAAACACCTTAAAACCATGCCGATCTATACCTACACACACCTTGAAGACTCATCCTGCCCCCACGCCCCCACTTTTGATTGGCAACAGGTGGCCAGGGACTGGCCACTTACGGTTTGTCCCTACTGTGGCAAGCCCGTAGAAAGGGTCCTTTCTGCCCCTCTGGTGAAAAAAAAGAACTTTAACTCTGAATTGCGGGACAAAGGCTTCACAAAATTAGTGCGAGTGGATGATGGTATCTTTGAAAACGTCACCCGGCGTCCAGGCGAAGAAAAATATGTGGACCGTCGCAAACCAGAAACCTTTCCTAAACTTGAAAAAACGATAGAAGACTAATGAGCGAGATGCGCTATAACATACTGCAATCCCCTATTATCGCCGTTATAGATGGCCAAGGCGGTGGTATCGGTTCTGCTATAATTAAGGAGATACGCAGGGAATTCCAAGAAGATATGGAAATCTGGGCCTTGGGGGCCAATGCCACGGCCACTGAGGCTATGATGAAGGCCCGGGCAAATAGGGGCGCAACTGGCGAAAATGCCATTTCCTTGTGCCTTCCCAGAGTTAATGCCTTGGTGGCTCCCATAGCAGTAAGCTGGGCCAATTCAATGATGGGAGAAATAACCCCGGCTATAGCCAAGGCTGTAATGACCTCGGAGATCTTGAAGATCTTCATACCCCTGTCTTTGGAACGGGTTATTTTAGCCGGCTACCAGAGCGAGCCCTTACCCCACCTAGTGGCCAAGGCAGTGGAAATACTTAAAAATCAGAGGTAAGGCGCCTTAGACCTTTAAAATAAATTGGCTTATGAAAAGATTTACGGTAATTCGGAGGATACCATGTGCGAAGTTAATGTCTATATAACCCATGATGGCCGGGAGGAGCTTTTTTTATCTGCCGTGGACACGGTCATGCCTGAAGACGATAACAGCTGGAGGCTCACCAGTATCTTTGGGGAACAGAAGCTCTTACACGGTAAGATCCGTTCAATGCACCTAGTGGATCACCGCATCGTCTTCGAGCGCAGCGAAAGCGCCCAGACCCCTGCCACAACTAATACAGAGGCACAAGGTTAGCTAGGGACTTAGATTTTAAATAATAGACGCCCCCTTTTTAGCTAATCAAACACTGGAAAGCCAGGGGCAAGGAAAGGGTTGCTTAAAAATGGCTTATCGAGCTATTAAAGCTCCGTCCTTGCCTGAAACTAACGCTAGTACCTGGCCCAGCTTAGCTTTGGGGGCTCTGGCAGCCAAATCCCTCTGATGACCCAGAAAGTTCCAATTTTAACTGGCAAAATACACTATATAGTATATAATTTAAACTCTATACCTATTGCTATATTTGACTTATAATTGGCAGGGACCTATAATTACACAAGATGTCCACAAATTTGGCTAAAAAAGCCTTAAAACCTCTTTACAGTTTATGAGGCCGTGGTTTTTTGCCTCCTAAGGCCAATATTTTTTCCAAATAGGCCCCTTTTTTAAACAAAAAAGGGGCTTAGCTTATTTTTTAACTCTTACTTGGCTGTCTTTTTTAGCGTCAAAAAGGCCTAAAAGGCAGCCATATTTTATATATTGTTTATTTGAGGTCACTTTAATGAGTTATTCACCCATAACCAGAAAAGGCATGTTAAGACTTAAAGAAGAGTTGGACAAACTCCAGACAATTGACAGGCCTAATGTCATAAAGGCTATTGAAGAAGCCAGAGCCCACGGCGATCTCTCAGAAAACGCTGAGTACCACGCCGCCAAAGAACGTCAAAGCCTCATCATGAGCCGTATAGACGAATTGCAGTTGCACATCTCCACCACCCAAATTGTTGATACTAAGGGACCCTATAAAAAATGCGTATTCGGCGCCACTGTAACCATAGAAAATGTCTACACAGATGAACAGACCACCTATACCCTGGTGGGCCCGTATGAATCGGATCCGGAAAACGGATTTCTCTCAATAGCTACCCCCATTGGGAAAGCTCTTTTAGGCCTCATGGAGGGTGACGGCTTTCTCGTGGAATCCCCCAACGGCGAGGAGGAATTCCGCATAATTCACATCCAGTAATTTTTTTTACTTTAAGGAAGGGCACATGAACATCGTCATCATAGGCGCCGGCATAGCCGGTTTGACAGCCGCAGAGACCATCCGCAAGAATAACCCCAGCTACAATGTGGTGCTCTTTTCCAATGAACGCCAATCGCCTTATTACAGACCACGCCTTCCAGAGGTAGTAAGCGGTAAGACCTCACCGGATAAACTTTACGTCCATCCTGATACCTGGTTTAAGGAACTGAACCTGGAATTCCGCAAGGGTGAAAACGTCGTAGAGATTTGCCTAGACAACAACCAGGTGAGGGGTTCTTTGGGAAGTCGCCTCCTTTTTGACCGTATCCTCCTTGCCACAGGGGCCCAACCCTTCCTTCCGGATGTGGTAAAAAAATTTCAATTGCCTGGTATCTATCCCCTCCGGACTTTAAACGATGCCGTGGACCTCAATTACAAGGCTAAAAAGGCAAAAAAAGCACTCCAATTGGGCTCTGGACTATTGGGGCTGGAACTGGGGAATGCTTTGACCACTTTAGGTCTTGAAGTCCATGTCCTAGAGCTTTCAGACAGGATCTTACCCTATCAGACCACACCTAAAAGCTCCTTGAAACTTCAAGGGATGCTGGAGAAAAAGGGCTTCGTATTTCACTTAAAATCTGAAGCTATGGAAGCCCAAGGAAAGGAGCGTTTAGAAAGAGTACTTCTAAAGTCCGGGGAAGTAATTGATGTGGACCTCATGGCAGTCTCTACCGGAATCACCCCCAACCTCAGCTTAGCTACGGCACTCGAACTCAAGATCGAAAAGGGGATAGTGGTGGACCAATACATGGAGACCACCAAACCGGGAATCTATGCTGCAGGCGATTGTGCCCAGACTCCG
>JAITII010000044.1 GCA_031279515.1 Deltaproteobacteria bacterium | reverse complement strand
CATCATCATCGTCATCGTCCTCATCATCATCCTCATCATCATCGTCCTCATCATCGTCATAGTCCTCGTCATCCTCATCATCCTCATCATCGTCGTCCTCATCCTCGTCGTCCTCATCCTCGTCCTCGTCGTCTTCGTCATAGTCATCCTCGTCCTCGTCGTCTTCGTCATAGTCATCGTCATCATCATCCTCGTCATCCTCGTCATCCTCATCATCCTCGTCATCCTCATCATCCTCATCATCCTCGTCATCCTCATCATCCTCATCATCCTCATCATCCTCATCATCCTCATCATCCTCATCATCGTCATCATCCTCGTCCTCATCATCATCATCATCCTCATCATCGTCTTCGTCATCCTCGTCATCATCGTCATACTCATCGTCGTCATCCTCATCGTCGTCGTCATCATCCTCATCTTCCAACCTAGAGCGCTTGTATTCCTCATATCCATCATCGTGTTTTAAGTTGTCAGGACACTCTTCCCACTCAACAGCGGAATCCTCTTCGTCCTCTTGGTCTAGATAGCTGTAGAGTTCATCGCCTTCATCTTCGATGTTCACCTCTTCTTCTTCTTTGTAATCATCGGTTACAAAGCTGTAGCGGTACTTGTCGTCATCAGCATGAGTACCAACGCGCTGCTCTTCTTTGTCCTCCTCGGTGTCTTCAATAATGTTCACCTTAAAGTTCTCGAAGGGTTTTTTTTCGCGGCGCTTTATCTGGCTATGGTTTTCTTCGATGCTTTGATCTCCGTCAAAGACCTCGTTATTTAAGCCGCTATCCACAAAGTCCTCTTCCTTGTAGATCCCCACCTCCTCAATGAGTGGTCCTGGTCTTCCTTTTTCTGGGGGCGTCTTAGATGGCTTCTTGCCTCTCTTGGAGGTGTTTAAGAGGGCATTTGTCATTTTCTCAACCACTTTTCCCAGCTCCTCTTCAAAGGAGAACTTGGCACTTATTGGTACCATTTTGTCTAAAGTCTCCGTATCCTTCTTGGTACGGCTCCGGCCGAGTCCTTGGGAGGTATTGGCCGTTTTTGTGTCCTTGTGTTCCATAACTAACTTGTTTTCCTTTAGGCAAGTTGTATTTTATCCCTGGCAACCAGGGGTGTTAGGTTCTAATACCTAAATGCTATTTTTATCCTCCGGCATAAGCCAAAAAAGTTTTGGCTTATGCCGGAGGTCTAGGGATACACTTTTTAAATGCCTTAGGGGCTTCCTAGAACCCTAAGGCACCTAGCCCTGTGCCCGATTCATTACCACCAAAAATGGTAGTGGAAAAGGAGGCGATTATGGCCTCTACAGCCAATAAACATGCCCCTATGACACATTTTATAGCACCTCCTCCGAAACTGCAGTTAGGCTTGCGATTGGCATTATAAAACTCCATGAGCCCAGAAATCACTAAGTAAAGACCTAAGGCGAATCCGCCCACTAAAATGGCCTTTGCCACCCCGCCAATGTTACCTGTAACATTGGCGCCTATATCACCTAAACCCTGGGCGCTGGCGCCCTGGGTCCCAAAAAAAAGGCCTAAAATGAGGACCAGCCAGGTGAAGATTTTGGCCCCTCTGGTGCCTCTTTTAGCCTCCAATGAATTATCCTTATCCAAAGTCTTAAACAAGTTTACTCCTTCTAGTATAATCGCCTTTTGCCAAAGTCAAAAGACCTAAATCATTAAAAACCTTAAAATCAAAAAATCCTTAAGAGAGCCCCTTTTTCCACCTTTGGTCCTCTTTATTAAAAGTGTCTAAAAATAAAGTTAATTTTCCAAAGGTCTTGGTAAAAACACTATAAATTGGGATGAAAATGCCCCCTTACACCAAGGTCCAAGCTAAAAGCTTCCATTTTTTAAAAGCCCTAAAAAGGCTTCTAGCCTATTATCTTAGTGACAAAGCTTTCCACATCCCCTCCCATGGTGCGGGCCAGCATCTTTAAGGTGCTCAAAAGATTTATGCATAAAATCCCTCCGAAGATATGGGTAAGTGCCCTTCCCAGCTGTCCTGGGCGAATTGTGAAGTCTTTTAATAAGATAATGCCCCTTCCCACCCCAATGAGGCCCACCAGGGCGATAAGGTGGAAAGCAAACTGTACATAAACCCTAGCCGGGTGCTCCGGGGGGGTATAGGACAAGCTTTTTACCGAGCTGTGGCCAAAGAGGCTGGAAGCTAATGCGTCTAATAGCTGTGGGGTATTTATCAGAAGGACCCCGGCCCCCAGGGTCAGGATTAGCTCCCCCCAGGGCCTTTTTCTTCCATCTGTGGCAGCTAACCTAGCCAGAGAAAAGAGAAAAAGACTTAGCCCCAAAAGGTAGAAGATGACCACAATGGCATTCCACCACCCCGAAAGATGGGGTAGCACATTGGATAGTATGTTATCGAACGGCACTAATTACCTTTCTTACTCCCTTGACAAAAAGTACCCTTTTTGCCCTCTTTACCCCTAGGAAAGGCCTTGCCTTTCCTAGGGGTAAAGAGGGCCTTTTACTTAGCCTAAATATTAAAAATTTGGCTCTTTGCCCTAATAATAAAAATTGTTGGCTCCTTTTGGCTTTTTAATGAACTCCCTTTACCCTTTGCCTCCTACCTTCTACAAAACTAATTTCCAGGCCCTAGGCTTGAAACTAATCTCTAGGCCCTAGGCCCTAGGCCCCAGGCTAGAAAATAATTTCCAGGGTCAGGCTAGGAAAATAACTTCTAGCCTATAGTCCCAATACGAGCCCAAATACGGACCGGAATACGAGCCCAAATACGGCCCAATGCGGCCCAGCTAACTGTCTATATTTAAAATGAGGATCCCCAACTCTTGGCCGGCTTTTACTGTGACTGTTGGGGGCCTAGCAAAACCGGCTTCCACCTGGTTGGCAGCCCTGCTTCCAACCTTACCTAGGGCCTCTAAAGTCATGTCCTCAAAGGTCTTAAGGCTTCCGTCTTCTATGACCCTGTCCCCGTCCACATATACCCTGGTACTGCGACTGCCTGCAGCTGCTCCAATGCCCTCTAAGAAACTAGCTGCTATAAGACTTCCCCATCTCTGGAAAAAGTGGGTATCTACATGTGACTTTACTGAAGCCAAACTGGTATCAGGATTTACCCCCACAGCCTCTATTATGTACTGCCTGCCTTGGGGGCTTATGAGCTTGGTAAAGGAGAGGATTACCTCTTCACCCACCAGCTTAAATCCTCCCAGGCATTTGGAGCCTCTAAAGCTGCCCTCTACTATTTCTGCCATCACAGGTGAGGGAATATCGCTATTTACAGCTATTGTTATGACCCCATAGAGGATGTCCCCAGCTTTGAGCCCCAAGGCCTCAATATCACCTAAGGCATTTGAAGCGCCTATTGTAGCCTCATTATCCTCCCCAGCTCTTAAAGCTATTACCACAGGGGAACCAAAGCTTAAATTAGCCCCGCGGATCTCTTTTAATGCCGCCAAGATAAGTCTATCAGGACCGGTTTCTGAAGGGATCCTAGATTCCTTTTCCGCCTTGGGCCTAATGGGGGCCTGGGGAACGGAGGCCTTAGGGCCAGCTGGGCTAATAGCCCCGCTTTCGGGTACAACACTTAAAGCCGCGGGCTCTGGGCTAGTACTGGCCCTAACTAAGGGGCTCTGGGGCGGGCTTTTGGGGGTAAGCTCCTGGCCTGTGGGGATATCCACGTGGCTTGTGCCTTCCTCGCGAGCAGTTTGGGCCTTCTGGCGATTTTCTTCTTCCACTAGACTATTGTATTTAGGAGTACCCTTTCCCCCCACTGAGCTTTCCACGGCAGGGGCTGCTATAAGACTTATGTCAGAATTATTTTCCTCCCCCTTAGCTAAGAGAAGATAGACAGCTAAAATTACAAAGAAAGCTGTGACTAAAAGACCGGCAAAGAGCAAAAGGCCCCTGGGGACTCTGGAAAGAGGCGATGGCATCTACTTTATTCCTCCACTTTTGGCTAATACCTCCCCATCTAAATATGTGGAAAGTGTGAGCCTCTTTATCTCGTCTTCCAGGGAGATTAAAAGGGAGGGAACACTTTCTGTCTCATAGACAGCGTAGCCTGAAGCCCCTATCACCCTAGCTTTAAAGGCCGGCCACAACAGAGAGCTCTTTGTCCTTATATAGAGCCTTCCCTCATAGTCATAGATACTTATGCCCTCTAAGGAAGGCACAAAAGATACTGCCCTTGCCCCCTTGGGGACAAGGCCGTCCAAAAAGGAATACAGAGTCCCGTCCAATAGAGGCGAAAATTGTGCCGCCTCCTGTGGCAAGGCCTTAGGACCCCTGGCCTGGACCTGACAAATTAAGAGTCCGTCTATCCTCCTATTAGCATCCACCCCGCTTCTGGTCTCAAGTCTTAATACCAGGGGGATATCGTGCCCCTCTAGGGTAACAATGAGGTTGGAGTTCCCGTGGGAACTCAGGGCTGAAACTATAATCCTATTGTTGTCTCCTCCTTCTAAGACCTGTGCCTCAAATAACTTCCCGCTTCCTAAGACTGAGGCGGTTATTGGCCATGGACTTCCAGTGGTATCTAAAAACACTAAGGCAGTCACCAAATTGGGCGTAAGTTCCACCAAGGGTGGTGCAAAACCCGGATCCAGGCTCACGGGTACTGTCCTAGTCCTAATCCCAGAGGGAGGGCTATCTGAGGCAGCCTTCTCTCTTTTGTCGGAATCTTTGCGAAACTTAGTAATCTCTTCCGGAGTAACCGGCATAAGCTCAGCTAGTGACCTTTCAAAGGCCTCTTGATGGGCATCCAAACTAGCTTCCTCTTCTTTAGCCCCACTAGCATCTAGAACCTCCTTCTCCCCAGCACCGGAGTCCTCTCCCACCAGTAGCTCCCCTTGGGAGCTACTGGTGGGAGCTTCTAAAGCAGCTGTTTCTGGAGGACCTTGACCCTTTTGAGCTTCTTGTCCAGGCCCTTGAGGCGTCCCATTGGGATAGCTAATAATGGGGGAACTGGGAGGCTCTTGTGCCCCAAGTGGGGCAGAGAAAAAGAGCACTAATAGAGCTAAAAGCCCCCATTTAAGGGCCCTAGTCATAATAATCCCCCTTTAATGTCACTAAACTTATTAAATACCTAATCCTCATAAACTATCTTTTTTTCTCTTGTGCCCCTTTAATTTGTAGCAAGGGCTGGAAAAGGCTATTGGAAAAGGCCTGGCAAGGGCCGCCAAGGGCCAGCAAGGGCTTGTTATGGGCCTGCCAGGATCTTTGAAAGCCTAAGGTATGGTTACCAAAGGGCCTCAAATTAGAGGTTTAGAGCCCGCCAAAGGCCCTAGCTTAAAAGCCTTAAAAGCCCTTTTTAAGCCTTGAAGCCTTTAAGCCTTGAAGCAATAGTAATATTTCTAATTGGAAGCCTTTTAGCTATAAGTAAGCTTTGGCCCTAAGGCCTACTCATCTTCTTTACCAATGGCCTTAGCTTTCTTCAAAACTATCAGAAAGGTCTTTCTGGTTCGGACTTACCTCAGCTCTTTTAATTGAGGCCTCAAAGATACGGGCCCTTTTAATGGCAATATGCTTACTTACTATTTCTTTCAGTTCCTTTTCCAATATCTTGGCAAAAGATGGATGGGTTTTAAATACACAGTGGTCATAGACAAACAACTGCTCCCATGTTGCCAAAAAGTTCAAGTAATATTGCCTAGATGATGGGGCCCCTTCCGCAGATGGCCCTTTAGGCTTTAGCCCGTCTCCAGGCTCAAAGGAAGTATTTTGGGCATCCCTGGCAGCCGGGACAATAGGCGCCTCTGGATCCTGGGGCACCTTCTGACCTATGGAGGCGTCTACGAAAATCTCAATGACAAATTTGGTAAGATCCATCTCGCATTCGTTATTTTGAAGTCCCTCCGGGCTCATGGGAACATTTTCTCCATCCGGCTTTGGCTTAAAGTCTGGGGAAGGAGGGGCAAAAAAATCTTTAAGGCACTCTAGAAACTTTTTTTTCCTCTCTTGGCCGTAGCTGGGAAAGTAAAAGGCTTTAAATATTTCCTTTGGGAAATCTGGAAGGGTTAAAGAGATAATAAGTGCCAACTCAAAATAGTCTTTTGTGTGCCTCTCTTTGGCATTGTCATCTTCCAAAAGCCTTTGCCTAAGATCCACAGAGATCAACTCATCTGTGTACTTTTGCCTAAAGTCTTCTGATAGCACTTGGATAACATTGCTATGTTGGCGATTTGACCCCTCATAACCGCAAACAATAACCTGGTGCTTTCCCCTCCAGCAAATGGTCATCAGCAGGATCTTGTCTAGGCTCATGGGCCCAGAGCCAATTTCCTTCTCCCCTAGAAACTCCCCGTCACTGTTATAGAACCTAACTGAGGTGTTGGAGGATACCCCGTCTATAGGGTAGAGGATCTGTAAGGACCTTGGGAGCAAATTACCTTTCAATGACTCATTGCCAGAAGGCAATGAGTCATTGTCCAAACTCTCCTTGAATTGCCTCACTAAGTCCCCCTTGTCTTCAATTTCCAGCCTTTCTCGGCCTTTTCGGATATCTTGTTCTAAGACTTCAGGCTCTTGCTTCCCGGCCAAATAGTCAAGTAGTTTAAGTTGCCTAAGGACCTGGGGGCTTATGTCCTCCGGATTGCCGGAAACCCCCGAGACGTTCTCGCAATCTACAGCTTCTAAAGTTCCCTTGCCGCCGGTCTCAATAGTTTCTTCCCCGTTAGCTGAAGGGCTCTTTAAATCTGGTTTTTTCTCTAATTCTGCAGGAGAGGGAACTAAGAGAATAAGGTAATCAAAAAGCATCATAAATTCGGGAAGCTCTGGGTCTTCCTCGCGAAACTTTTCCCATAGCCTCTCTAATTTGCCTCCTTTACAGAGGATCAGTACAAAATCTAGCAGTTTTTCGAGAAAATCCTCTGGGCATTGCCCATCGGCTTGGCTAAACATAAGGAAAAATGGCTCTACCTTTAGTAAGTCCGCCTCGCTTAGGCGGGGGAGCAGTTGAATTGTTGCCTTGGCCAGGTAAGTTCTGATGCGTTTAATAATACTAGGGCTTATGATTTCGTTTTCTGTTGTCATATATCTTCAAAGTGCCTCAAAATGACCCCGGGGGGGCCAAAAATTACTTTTGTTAGCCTTGGGCGCCAGGGGCGCCCAAGTTAAAAGAGCCCTTAAAAATGGCGGCTCTATACCTGCTAGCCAGACTAGCTTCTAAAAGCATCTCTTCAAAAAAAATATCAAATTTTTTTTTCAAAAGAAATTTGCTTCCTAATTATCAGGCAATTTTGGGTCGAAAAAATCATAAACAAGTGGCCGGAGGGGCAGCGCTTGAGAATTTTGCCCTAAGTTATGGATATTCCTAGTCTTTTGCCTAAAATGCTCAGCAAATTAAAAAAGCAGTGAAACTATATTATAATTCCAAATTTTGGACTATTTTCCGGTCTATGTGATAGCTATCTAAAAAAGGCCCCACGACCTCCTCTTCCCAGAGTCCACTTGAGCGTTTGGCCTTTAAAGTTAACATATGTTGGGCCATTTCCTGGGACCAGCTCTTGGATGGCACGGTCAGCATCCCCTTAAGCTCAAACTGGAGGGGGATGGCAAGCTTAAAAGGAAGGGACAGAACATTGTCGTCTAATAAATGCCCATGGGGTATGTAGGGTTCACTCTCTTTTAAAAGCTTAATAAGTCTTTCTTTCTTAGGTGAATTTCTTAACCCTATTCGTCTAATTAGGCTATAGGCTTTTTCAAAATCACCACTTTGCAAATGCAGAAAGATATCCCTCTGGATACGATCGAAGTTGATTCCTGTGCCTGTAAAATAGCGTTCTAAATAACTTATGATTATCTCCCTTAAGAAATCCAAATCCATAAGCTCTATAGCGCTGGGAAAGAGCTCCTCTTTTAATTTATGCATCAAAAGGCTGCCATCACTAAAAAAGTAAATTTTCTCGCACTCGCAGAAAGAGTTTTTAACAGCCAGGTGCTTAAGTAGAGTCTTAAAATTTAAATCCGATTGTCCGGCTTGCTCCAAGACGGCCAAATGTTCTCTTTTACCTAAATAAGGTATGTGGGAGCCCCCGTGAGTTGCCCAGATGACGGATTTACTAGAAAAGACTACAGCGTGCATAATGGAAAATCCTACCGAGTCTTCTTTCTTTAAGTTTATGCCCACATTGTCTTCCCTACATACCTTTACATAAAAAGCATGAGACTCTTTATCTTTGGGCTGTATTTTATTGATAAGGGTTTTATCTCTAAGGCAATCATTATGGGCTTTTCTAAAGTCATTTTCCTCTACGAACTTTCCGACAATGGAAACAGCTTTTTTGATGCTGCTTGTACTGATATTCATTCCACATTTTTTCAATGACCTTGCAGCGGCATTGAAGTTATCGGTTTCGGTGGCCACTTTTACCACCTTTAGGATGGCGGGGATAGTCATCTTTAGAGGTAATTTATCTATAGCAAGACTTTTGTCTAAAGGATAGAGAATACCGCATTTCTTACTATTAGAGCCTTTATCTTTTTTATCCAAATAGTAGCCAGGTCTTTTAAGCTTTAACTTCCCTTGTACAGTCATTATCACCTTACTGTATAAGCGGTATTTTAAAAGCCTAGTCCAGCCCCTTAGGCTTTCTTTTTTTTTTCCTCTTTATCTTTTATGACTAGCTCTGTAACCGCGCCTAATATAGAAGGTCTAATAGAGTTCATTACTTGTGTAGCAATGGTTTCTATAGTGGTTATATCGGAAGACTCTGTCTCTTTTTTTACCCTTTGTTCCGCCTCAGACAAGGCAGCATGTACCGTAGAAATGATCTGTAAAAAGTGTTCATCTCCCACTATATGGTGCATGCGACATAAGAACTTGTCTAGAAACTTAGAGGGCTTTTCTCCATCGCCAGGGGAAAAGAGGGGAGCCCCATCGGGCTTAGACTCTTGGCTCATTATTTTTCACCTCAATTCTCCGCTTATGAGCCCCATTGGCTCTAAATGGCCTTCCAATGGCCTTAAAGGGGCTAAATAGCCACTACTTTCCAAAATGGGCCTTCCATTGGTTTAATCTGGGTTCCCAGTGAAGCAAAGCATGGACCCCAGAGGGGTTAAAAACATGCTTTTGGGTCTAAATTCCAATAGTAAATATACCATATAAATGGAAAGTTTACATCTTTTCACTGCTTTTTTAATTTGCTTGGTAGTGATAAAAGCCCAAAATCACAATCATCAAAAAAGAGGTGATTCCCGGAACTCTAGAGTGGGAGTAGCTTTAAGCTCAAGCCCCTTTTTAGGCAAAAAAACTCGTTCCTAGCTGGCCTCATTTATGTAAACTATTGATATAACTCATTATTTTCGTTTTTTCAAAATTTTTTCAGCAAAAAAATTTATTTTCGCTTTTTTTTTGAGTTAAATGGCAAAAAAATGCTATTTTGATGTAGTTATATAGCATAAATATTTAAAAATTTTTAAAATTTAAAAAAGATATTTATATAGGTTAGTAATTTATTTATACAATTAAATTTAAAAAATTACTATATTTTGATAGTTAATTATATAATAATTAGTTAATTTTTTCCTGGCCTTTTAACTTAAAATTGTCAGCTTTAGGGCCATCTTCCGTAACCAGTGGATTTTGGCAAATTTTATCTCCCAGGACATCTGCCCCTAGCTGATTTAGGCGCTATAGCTAGCCAGCGCTTTAGCTAACCAGAGCTTTAGATAGCCAGAGCTTTAGCTAGGCCGGAGCTATAGATAGCCAGCGCTTTAGCTGGCTAGAGCTTTAGCTAGCCATAGCTTTAGCTAAGACTTGGGAAGACTAAGAATTTTCCTATGTTGCGGCAAAATTAAAGGGAGAAAAAGCCAAATTCAAAAATGTAGGGCCAAGCTAATGCAAAGCTTGGCTAGAAGCCCCTCTAATAATGAAAATTACAATTGTGACAGATCATAGCAAACCCCCAGGAAATTCTTGCTAGTAAAAAACATGTTGACAAGATAGGCTAAGGCTTAACAAGATTATTGCCAATAATCTTGGCCCCTTTAAGTTGAAGCCCATAGAAGCCCATAGACGCCCATTTTTTACCCTTGGGAAAGCAATCATAAGTAGTGCGCAGCTATCTCCTTTTAGCCCAAGCTTTAGGGGTAATTTGAGGTAATTTGGGGTAATGGGGGGTTTTTAAGCTAACATGCCTCTTTACTACAAAGCCCTGCCAGCCTACCTTGCTCCTTTGGGCCCTTAAGCACTTGATTTTTAGGTTTTACTTGGTAAAATAAGTTAAAAGCTTACTTTTCACGGCCCTAAAAGCTTTAAAGGGGGCTTTTTAAAAGCCGGTTGTACCTCCCGGACTTTTTTTCCCAGGTTAGAATTTTTTCCATTTTAGGTACTTTAGCTAGTTGGATCCGCAAAAAGCCCCGGGGCTTGTAAACATTTCACTTATAAGCCACAGGACCTTAAAATCTTTGGCCGCTCCCCAAATATTTTCTCCCCTTTGCCTTAACTCACTTTAAACTTAGAGTAACTTTTAACAAATTAGCCCTCACAAGCTTAGGGCTCTTTTGGGCTAGAAAAAGGCCTATAGCATTGTAAGGCTTTAAAACTTAGCTGAAGTTTCTGACATTCCCTCTGGGCCCACCAACAGATGTCTTTCTTCTCTTTCTCTTTGCATACTGGCCAAACCCTATCTTTAAGCTAGAAAATTGATTGTCCCCGGACCTTTTGGCCGTCTTAAAGCAAGTCTTGATGCGGAAAAGATGTGCCCATAGGCTCATGTATTTCTTAGCCCCGCCTCCCTAGTTTTCCTCTTTGCCAGCACATGCTTGACCCTAGACGAAAAAGGACCTGTATCACCAGAGATATCAATATATACTATATAGTGCAGGTCTTGCATTATATTACTACCAGATATTCTATATCTTTTTTTCAGCTGGAATTTTTAAGCCTTTTACCTCGCCGTCATGCTTATCTCCGCCTTGAAAGGGATAGATTCCTTTTCCTGGAACGCTTCTTGTAAATAGCTTTTGACTTGCCAAAGTGCCAGTACCAACTAGGGCCTTTAGAACTGCCTTTAAACTTTCTTTAAAGCATCTTAAGTCTTACCCACAATTTTAGCCTTTGCTTCAAAAATTATTTAGTTGACAGCTTGTTTTGCCAAAGTTCCCACGCCTTTAGCTGGGCGCCACCTTTCAGTTTAGACGGTGGCAGCCTCTCTGCAAATTAGGGCATTTACCCAAGAGATCTAATATAATGTTCGGGAAAGTTTTTAACTGTATTTCCCCCTGGGATTTTTTTAACACACTTTACAAAGACCTTTTTAATTACCCAACCATTTTTACGGATTTAGGATAAGGCGACCCTTTTCCAATAACTCCGGTCTTTAGAAAGACGCCTCAAATGACAGACCAGAGCCTTACAAACAAGATGGACTCCGTATTTCAGGTCATGAAGTACCATAATGCCGCCAGGCTAAGAGAACTGCACTCCAGGGGCACATCTGGCTTCAATGCTGTTTTCAATCTGGTGCCAGCTATTATCCACTATAATAGTCCGCTCCTTCCTGCCTATTTAGATGACCCCGCTGCTCCCAAAGGACTAGTCCACTTCAATAACTGGCTAAATAGTACCCAATCCGACATCTTGCCCCCCTCCATCACAGAAAATAGCCCAAGTGAGCTCTCTCCTGCGGTGGAATCTTTAGTCCTCATAGGCTCCTCTGGTTCTGTAGGGCACACAGCTCGCTCGGATCTGGACTACTGGGTCTGTTATAGGCCCGAAAGTCTCAGTGGAAAAATGCTAGAGCTTTTTTCCAAAAAGCTCTCTCTTATCACCAGCTGGGCCTTAGAAGAGCACAAGACCGAGGCCAATTTCTATCTCATGGACCTGGCCCAGCTCCGCAGCGGAAAGATAAGCCATTCCTTGGACAAAGAGGTGGAAGGCGAGGTGGCGCCCTGTCTCCTTTTGGAAGAGCTGTATCGCACCGTTATCTTTGTGGCCGGAAGGATTCCTTTGTGGCCCATGGTCCCAATAGAGACAACATACGAGGAATACAAGGGGCTAGCTCAGCACTTGGCCCCCCTAGACTGGGAGGGTACCCCTCCCAGGTTCGTGGACATGGGCTTTCCCAAAAAGCCCAAACCCCAGGAGTATCTAGCTGCTGCCATGTGGCTTACCTGCAAGTCAGAGCATGACCCCTTCAAGGGGATCTTAAAGATAGTCCCCATCTTGGAGGCCATAGAATCGGATTTTACCTCACCATTATACTGTGACATAGCCAAAGAGCAGATCTTGCATAACCCTAACCCTCAAGTGGCAATAGACCCCTATGTCATCACCTTGGAAAGGGTCATAAGCTTCGCGAAAAACCACTTGGCCCAGCATCAGCTGGAGCTTTTAAGAGACGCTGCCATCTTGAAGGTCTTGGGCCTTACTGGCAAGAGCCAAGGGCCCAATGAGGCTTTAGATATCCCTCCAGCTGGCAAGGTCCTTTCCTATGACCCTGTGAAAGAGAGACTCCTGGCCCGCTGGACCCATGAATGGGGCTGGGAAGCTAGGTTTTCCAGACTCTTAGAGTACAACAACTGGTCCGATAGGGAGAGGCTGGATCTAGGAAATGAGCTCCTTTTACTCTTATTTAACGTTTATATGGAGATCTCCAATAGGCTGATGGTCCTTTACCCCGACCAGGTAAATGCCCAAGACGTGGAGCTTACCCCCTTTGCCGCCAGGATCCTAGGCCGCTCTAAGGGACTGGAATCCACAGTTGAGCTCCTCCCCTCCCAACTCCATAGGGAGAGCTTAGCCAGGGAACTGGTACTCCACTACAACCGCGAAGAGGCCTCTTGGTACATCTCCGACCTTAGCTTACAGGATAAGTTCCCCACCCTAGATGCCTTCTGGGCCTCACAAAAGCCCCGCATCTATGAAGCCAATAGGGCAGTTAAGATTGCGGCCTGGCTCTGCTCTAACCACTTGGATACAGACGAATTTAAGCTTACCCTCCACAGGGAACCTGTGCCGGCCCTAGGTCCCATGGATCCCACTAGTAAGGATCCTAGTGGGGAAAATCAAAGGGACGCAAGTCCCTTTGACCCCCTAGTCAATCCTTCAGTAGAAAATGAACCTAATAATCTAAGGCTCTATGACCCCACCTTGGAGCTGGACTACTTCAATAGCTTAAAAGAAACTATAGCTCGCTCTTTTCCGCCCCTCTCTTTTAGAACCTTAGATCCCAACTCCATCTGGCTGGTGGGAGCCCAGGGCGATGTCCTTATCTTCTTCAATAGCGAGTGCCCAGATGCCCCCAAGCTAATCTCTATGGACGTCATCTACCGCACCGGCTGGGGAGAGATGCGACACCAGTTCCTAGAGGTGAGTAACCACAAAGTGGAGGCGGACAAGTACCTTTCCTTCTCCTCTTTTCTCATAGAACGCTGTGGGGTCTCGGAAGCCAAGAGCCTAATCCACGGGGACCCTGCCCCGCCCAATAATATTAAGCGCGCCTTCATGAACCTTAAAGGTGCCTTGACGCAATCACTTTTGCGCGCTTCCACCAGCAAAAAAGGGGCCGGAAGCTTATTGGATATCTAAATAGGCAGCTCTTTTTTATTACCACACATCCAAGTGAGGCCCTATGACTTTAATAGTTTCCGGATCCCTTGCCATTGACCGAATAGCCGAACACAAAGGCAAATTTAGTTCCGCCATCTTGCCCGCTAACCTAGATATCTTAAATGTCTCTTTCCTGGTGGAGTCTGTAAATGTCGTCCAAGGAGGTACCGCAGGTAACATAGCCTATAACCTCACTTTCTTAGATGAAAAGCCTTTGATCATAGGTGCCCTGGGGGGCGACGGGGAAGGAAACAGATACCTAGAGCGCATCAAGCGCTGGGGACTATCCACAGAGGCCATCCAAGTGGTAAATGACCTTCCCACTGCCGGGGCCTATATAGCCACAGACGAGAGCCAATCACAGCTCTCCTTTTTTCATTCCGGGGCTATGACAGCCCCTAGAAAAGGAGATCCCCTAAAATCCCTTAGCCCCAACGCCTCTGAGCACCTGGCTATAGTCTCCCCGGGAGGCTTAGGCGACATGTTCGCTATGCCCAAGCTCTACAAGGAAAAAGGCATTAAATACATCTTTGATCCCGGTCAACAGACCCCTCTTTTCTCTAAAGAAGAATTTATAGAGCTCCTAGATGGCTCTTGTCTGCTTATGACCAACGAATACGAGCTAAGTCTTGTGTTGGACAAGAAAAAACTTACGATAGATGACCTCCTTTCCCACACCCAGGCAATTGTCACCACTAAGGGAGAAAAGGGAAGCGTATTAACTACCCCTGAGGGCAGTCTGGATATCCAGCCTGTTAAGATAAGGAAAGTCATAAACTCCACCGGAGCCGGAGACGCCTATAGGGCCGGGGTCTTAAAGGCCCTTTACTACAACAAGGAATTGTTGTCCGCCTGCCGGCTGGGAGCAGCTGTGGCAAGCTTCTGCGTAGAAGCCCCAGGCACCCAGGAGCAGATCTTTAGCCTTCACTTAGCCCTAGAAAAAGTGCGTGAGACCTTCGGAGAGACAATAAGCTTCTAAAATGCCCCCCTACCCTCCCCATTCAAAAGGGTTTAATCTTTTACCAAGCTTATGGGCCAGAATTTGGCCCCAATATCTTTTAGCTAAGGATATCCCACCTTTAAAAAAACCTACCCCCCTTGTGGCTTTTAAACCATAAGCTTTTAGTAGCGGCCAAGAAGGCCTTTAATTAAGCCCCCAAGGCCTTAGGGCCTTGGGGCTTAATTTTATGGGCAGATCCTTATTTGTGCCTCCGTACTCTTTAGGCCCTTTTGCTAAGGGCCCTAGAGGCCCTAAAGGAGCTATTGGGGATATAGGCCTTAGGGCACTAAAGGCTCTAGAGGCCGTTAAGACCCTAAAGGGACTAAGGCTCTATAGGCACTTAAGGCTCCAGAGGCTCTAAAGGCCGTAAACGCCCAAAGAGGGCTTTTTTCTAGGCGTTTATTAACCTACCCTCCCTTAGGTGGCCCTCCTAGGCTTAACTTAGAGTTCTTTAAGCCTTGGGGCTCTTTTGGGCCCAAAAACCTCAAAAAACTTGTCACATTTTAATTTGTTATTTGTTAAAATGAACGCAGTACGCACAAAAAAACTTGCAATTCTGAATCAAACTTTACTGAACCCACAAAAATTATCTAAAAACTTCCATCTCAGCTCTTCTTTTAAGGGCCTTTTTTAGTTTTTTAAGTGGGAAATCTACATAAAGCCTTTCTCTAAGTTTCAAGGCCTTCTCTAGCCTACTACCTTAGAGAGCCCATAAGAGGCCTATTGCCACTTGTTCTTGGGCCTTTCAATAATTTTTGTCCCTGGCTACTATCTTAAAGAGCTAAGGGCTTTTTCACCATTAAAGCTGTATTCACCACTTCATTTTGTGGGCAATTTGCGATATCTTAGTTAATTGATCTAAATCGGTATTTCCAGACCCTTAAAAAGCAGGTGGGCCTAAAAAGGTACTAAGATGAACTTCAGGTATAAAAACGACCACATGAATGGTCCCCAAAAACCAGCTACTGTCATTTTTCTCTACGATCTCCCAGGAAACCTGGAAAGCCGCACTGAGATATCCTCTTTTAGGAGATACTTTAATCCACTTATGGACAGCGGGGCTTACAAGGGGAAATTTTTAGAATGCGTAAACTTCTATACCCCTTTCAAGGACGAAGCCTGGCTCATCTTAGTGGGCTTAGGTAAGCCGGAAGACTTGACCGAGGCTAGGATGATAGAATGCGGTGCCTTAGCAGCAGGTAGGATAAGAGAGCTTAACTTAAAGGAAGGTTTCATCTGCCTTCCCCCTGTAGATAATTGGTCCTATGCCAAGGTGATGGCACTTCTAGTAATAGGGGCAAGGCTAGCTATAGAAAAACTGGAAAATCTTAAGACCAACCCTGAAGAGATGCGGGCCAGCCATTCCCAGAGGCTCAAGAACCTTTTCTTTCATTACTTAGGTTCCAAGGACCCCATGGAAAAACCGCAGACTATTATCAACAAAGCCGACATGCTGGCTATGGCCCAACTCCATGCCAGGACCCTAACCGACCTTCCACCCAATGTCTTATATCCTGAAAGCTTTGCCGGAGAGGCCAAGAAGCTGGCTTTAAAGTATAAGCTCAGGATCTCTGTCTGGGAGTCGGACAAGATCCAACTGGAAGGGGCAGGTGGCATAGATGCCGTAGGTGGAGGCTCAGTCCACGAACCTAACCTGGTTATCCTGGAATACGACGGCAAACCCGACTCTACAGAAGCACCCATAGCCCTGGTGGGCAAAGGCATTACCTTTGATAGCGGGGGGCTCTGTCTTAAACCAGCCGACGGCATGGCTGGCATGAAAGGCGACATGGCCGGAGCCGCTGTGGTATTGGCTGTCATATCCGCAGCCGCTGAACTGGGTCTCAAGCAGAAGCTTGTTGGCGTCATGCCCTTAGCTGAAAACATGACAGGAAGTCGTGCCTATAGGCCCTCAGACGTCATAAAAACCCTCTCTGGTCATACGGTGGAGGTTGTAAATACCGATGCCGAGGGACGCCTTGTCTTAGCTGATGGCATAACGGTTGCCTTAAAATACCGCCCCAGTATCTTAATAGATATAGCTACCCTAACAGGTGCCTGCCAGGTGGCCCTTGGTACCCAGTACGCCGGTATCTTCTCAGACGACAAAGAGCTCACAGAGAGCATTATAGAGACCGGCAGAGAGGTGGGAGAAAACTTCTGGCCCCTACCCTTAGCTAGGGAGTACGAAGATGAGATCAAAAGCGAGATGGCAGACTTCAAACATATGGGCGGCCGGGCAGGAGGTGCCATCAATGCTGCCCTCTTTTTGAAAAAGTTCGTAAAATCCCCCATACCCTGGGCCCATCTAGATATAGCCGGAGTGGCCAGGGCCAGCAAAAAAACCCCCAGCTGCCCTGAGGGATCTACGGGCTTTGGTACTAGGACCCTTTTAAGGTACATCATGAAAAACCCTCTGGCCTAAACTTTTTTTTCTTGCCTTTCAAGCTTAAGGCAAAGGCCTTTTAAAGCACCATTTTATGGAGTATGATAATAAAAAATCCTATATTATCTTAATACCCCATGTGAGCTTACCCTTAGCTCTAATATTTCTAGCTTTAAAATCTTTGATAAGCCCCCATGGATAACAGGCATAAAAAGCACGTTTTTTACAAAAACTTCCATATGCTAGGCTTTAGCTTAGGCTAAAGCCTAGCATAAGCCTAGCTTAAGCTCTAAAGTCAACTTAAGCCCTTTAGCTAAGGGGAAGAAGTTCTGTAGATGGATAAAGAATCGTCAAATAACCCTCCAGAGCACCTGGACCCCTATTACAAGGGACTTTACCTAGCTGACCGACCAGTTACCCTGGGGGCCTCCAGTGTAAAGGACATGTACAAGGGAGTACTTTCCGATCTAGATACCCTCTATCCCAAGGATCTATCCCCAGTCTTGGAGCAGATGTCCTCTTTGCAAATGGACATGGCTCTGATTAGAAAGAGAAGAAAGAAACCCAACTCAAGGGATCTTTCAAGACTGGCTCTTATGGATAATGAGCTAACGGTGGTCCAAAGGCGATTAAATCTCCATGACCAGAGGGTAAGGGGGGCCTTTAGGGAGCTTTCCCAATACATGGATACCATAGGGCAAGGCTTTGAGGAGTACCTGGTATCTTTGGGGAGCTTATTATTTTTTCTAGAGACCTATAAGGAAAGACTCAAAAACGACATAAGCTTACTGGAAGACCCAGGCCAAAGTGCTTCCACTATAGTAAAGAGGCTTTCAGGGACTGTGGAACGCCGAATGGCAGAGATCTATAAGCTATCTGCCGAGATAGTCCCACCTGAGGACTTTAGCGGGAGATCAATCCAAGAGATTATCCCAAAGCTTCCCCCTCCCCCTAGCCTTCCCATGAAGACAAAGCCTCTTTTAGAAAAGGCTAACTCATATGTAGCTCTTTTAGAAAGCGCCCGCTTGGCAGCCTTGGACGCCTTGCTATTATGCGAAAAAAAACTTCTTGCCCTCTTTAAGGAGCACAAGACCCCCTTAGAGGGCCAACCCCAAAAGAGCACTCCCCAAGAAAAAGCTCCAGCTCCAGCATCTCAAAACGAAAGAATTAGCCAAGAGACTGACCCTTCTTCCAGCCCAGAGCTAAAATCCCCACAAGAGCACACTGGAGACGAGAAGCTCACTGAAGAAAAGGCCCAAGATCTTGTAGAAGGGGACAGTCCAGAGCCTCAAGGTAAAGTAGAAGATACTCCCCCAGAGCCCCAAGGCGCATTAGAAGATACTTCCCCGGAGCCCCAAGGCGAATTAGAAGATACTTCCCCAGAGCCCCAAGGCGCGTTAGAAGATGACTCTGACCACGAAGGACTCATAAGCCTGGCCAAGACTAAAAAAACTACCATCCTCCAAGCTGGACTAACGCCTCCTATCGAAAAGCTACATGCCCCGGCTCCGGCACATGTTCCAGATATTTCTCCTCTGATGGAGGAGAAAGAGGAAGAGGTCTTTCCTCCCAGGAGATCGCCTTTACGTGTCATGACCGCCCTAAGCATAGGGCTTGCTCTGGCTCTTATAATGGTATTTGTATCCAGTAGGCTCTTTAACAAAGATGAAGACGGCTCTGTATACATCTTTAATGGTCTGGGCACTATAGTGGTGGTTTCCCTGCCTCAAGACAAATCCTATACCCTCATGCCCTTTGAAAAGTTCCAGCAAAGGTATCCCAGGGGACAGGAGATAACCTTTGAGACCAGGACCCAAAAGGGCGTGCTCATAGAGTCATTCCTCACCATGGTGCCCAAAGAAAAAGATCTAACCCTAATATATAACGTAGCTGGCGCCAGCCCTTTCGTGGAGTGGCTGGTCCACTACGGCATAACCCCCAATAACGATCTAGTGATAAAGCAGCTGGGGGCACCAAGGATCCTTACCACTTCCGCAGACTTTATCCTAGAGTCCCCTCCCAGGAGCATGAAGATAAAAGGCGACTCCCAGTCTATGGTAAGCATAAATCCCATGGCCGGACTCCATCCGGAAATGATCTTGGAATTTTTAAGTACCAGCGAATCTCAAACGAGAATGATAAGCGTCCACGCCAGCTGGGATAGCCCTCAGGAGATATTTCTGCCTCTGTGGCTACAGCTTTTAGAAGACTTCTACCATGAAGAAGGCATGGAGATCTTAGAGCATAGGTTCAGAGAATACCCGGACGACGTCTGGACTCTGATGCAACTTATACGCTACTATCCCTTGGAAAAGAGAAAGATCCTATGCGACTTCATCTCCCAGAGCCTCGTACTGGGCGCCCACAGCGCCTCAGACTACTTTCTGGCACTAGAATGCGCCAAAATGGAAGACCCCAATAAAGCTTCAGAATTTGTGGAATTGTCTAAGCGCTTTCCAGACTATCCTTTAATCACCAGAGGTCTGGGCATGTATTATTTCTCTTTGGGAAGCATAGACAATGCCATAGTAAACTTAAATAAAGCCTTCAGCGATAATCCCCAAACCTTGCTCTCGGACATGGTGCTTTTGGCACGGCTCAACCACTACGCCGGTGAGACTGCTCCCGTTATCCTCTCAGAGATGGGTCCCTGGTCGCCCCAGGTAAGGGCCTTGGTGGAACCTGAGGCTGCAGTAATCGAAACATCTAATATAGGCGAACAAAATAGCGACTATGATGTCTGGGGTCTTTTAGCCCAGGGCAAGGTCCTAGAAGCCCTGGAAGCCGCTGGACCAAATCCCGATCCCAATACCCTAATCCTCATTGCAGCTTCCGACGGAGCACCTCCCGAGCTCCTTGACAGACTAGCTAACATAGATCCCCATGACCTAAATCCCCAGGGCGGCTGGGCCTTATTTGGACTTCTCACAAGAAACGATATGGACAGTTCCTTAGTGGAAGACTACCTTATGAATATGGCAAGGGATCCGGACCTGGTATTGGGCGCCATACTCCTCATCCATGAAAACAGGATGCTGGAGCTCTTAAGCCTCATCCAGGGCCGCAATCCCCAGCACCAGGGCTTCATAGCCCTGGCTGCGGTTCTATCTCACCCCCATCGGGATCTCACCGGCTTTAGAAAGATAGCCAAGGGCTTTTTATTCATCGGAGAAAGGCCCTATATGCTCTAAAGGCGCAGATAGGGCCTTTCCTCTAAACTTCCCTGCACTACCTTAAGACTATGGCTCCAAATGTTTCCAACCGTGTACATATTTTTAAACGGGAACCTCTCTTTGCCCCAGGATTTTCCCAAGGAGCCCGGAGAAGGCAATCTAGTCATCGCTGCAGACGGGGGTCTAGTGCATACCCACTCCATTGGCTGGGTACCAGATATCATCTTAGGTGATTTGGATAGTGCCCCCTTGGAACTGGTGGAAAGATACAAAGATAGCTCCATAGCAATCCTTACCTACCCCAAGGCCAAAGACAAGACAGACTTTCAGCTGGCCATGGAACTGGCTTTAGAGTGTTTGACGCCTTTCGGCCTTATAGATGTCCTAGCCGCCTTTGGTGGACGCTGGGACATGACCTTTTCCAATCTCTTTGTCCCTGTGGCGGATAATCTTTCTAGTACAAGGGCAAAGTCGCCACTTATTCAGTTTAGTGAGGGAGAGACAACAATCTATCTCATGATAGGTCCCCAGAGTCTTAAGATAAGCCCTAAAAGCGCCAACTATGTCGTATCTTTGATGCCAATAAGCCCCAAGGCAGAAGGCATAAGCCTACTGGGAGACTTCCAGTACCCCTTAAAGGATAGCACACTGCTCCTGGGCCAGACCTTAGGTATAAGTAACCAGCTTAAAGGAGACAGTGGTACAGTTATCTTAAAAAAAGGTCTTATGGCGGTATTCCTGCACCCATAGACCGTGGCTATGGGTAAGCAAACTTTACTTAACATCTTTAGCTTAAGGCCATACTGTATTAACATAAAAGGCTTAATAGACGCATTTGGCGCTTTCTTAGAGCTTACTTGGCCTTTAAAGTTTAAACAATCTTCTTAAGCCGCCATTTAATCGTTTAAAGAGCTAGTTGTGGCCTTGGGTGCCATCTTCAAAAACATCAAGAGTATGTGTAAATCAGCAACCCATTAAAGATATTGAATGACTTCTCCAAAGCCAAGAGCGTCAAAATCCTAAAATGAATCGATTCGTTTTAACAACACGAAACTTGTATAATTATCTATAGAAACAAAATAGGATAAAAAAATGGATATTATTATGAAGAAGAAATCAAGAGGGTTAAAAGAAGAATAAATAAAATACAATAATAACAATAAACTAACACTTAGCTGTTATTAGGGTTATCAATTAAAGAAATGAATTGCACAAAAAGAATGAAAATATTGCAGAGCACTTCAGAACATTCCATAATCATAAGATTATTTGAGCTGATGAAAGGGTCAACTGGTTGTTAAAATAAAAATATCAATAGGCCTTATATAACGCCAACCAATGCGCAAATTACTGCTCAAGGTGGTGCTGGAGCTCTTGGTACGGGTTCGGCGGCTGGATCTTTAGGCGCAGCTACTGATAATGGGGGATATGGTTCAGATGTAACTGTAGCTAATGAAACGCCTACTACATCACCTTTGGATATCAATGGCGGTAGTGGGACAATTACGATAGTATCTGCTACCGCATTAACTATGACTACTAATCATAATTTGTCTGTTTTAGGTGGTGTAGGTGGAAATTCAGCCGCAGCCGCTGGTGGAATTGGCGGAACTGGTCTGTTAACAAGAAATCCTGCTGACGGAACTGTTGCACTAACTACTCAGGGTACGGGTGATTTTATAATTACTGGTGGAACCGGTGGTATAAAAAATGGTACCGCGGCAGCCGCGATAGCCGGTATAGGTGGTGCTGCTACTTCTAATGTACACTTTTCAACTCTTACCATAGCTCAGAATTTTACTATGGGCGGTGGAACTGGTGGTGCAGCAAGTACCTCAACCACAGGCACTTCCGCTTTAGGTGGCGATGCGACTTTTACATCTGCTGGTTCGACAATTATTGTTGGTGGAACATTCGGCGTTGCTGGTGGTAGTGGTGGAGCTACAACTGGTGGGGCCGCTTCTGCTAATGCCGGAAATGGTGGTTCATCAACATTTACTCTGACAGGAACTTCCTCAATATCAGCTGCTGGTAATATTTCAATAAGTGGAGGTGCTGGTCAAGCGGGAGACGGGACCAATGATTCTGATGGTGGTTCAGGTGGAATTGTTACTTTCAATATTGGTGAAGGCTCATTGTCAAAATCAGCAACTGGTGGCACCATTACAATAGGTGGTAATGCAGCTGGTGCTGATGATGTCGGTACTGGAGGCAGAGCCGGCAAAACTTCTGTAATAGCTGGAGGTATAGGTTACTCTACAGGAGGTGGCACAATAACTATTAGTTCTACTCAAGGTTCTGCTAGTGGAGCTACCGGATATGATGTCGACGTGCAGGTTACAAAGGCTG
>JAITII010000022.1 GCA_031279515.1 Deltaproteobacteria bacterium | reverse complement strand
CAAAAGTTTGGTTCTTAGCTCTTGGCACAATATTATCCATTTTTAAGCTTTACTGACCTATTTTTGGGCATTTTTAAAAATTCAGCTTTCATTCCAACTCCCTTTATTTCACGGCAATTTGTTTTTGCGTCTCATATTTTCCGCCTTTACCCAAGGCTAAGGAATACCTAAATTTTAGCTTATTATACCGGCGGATAATTTCTAGACATTTATAAATCCTTGTGTTTCATATGTTTCCCAGATATAGATCTTTTTTTCTCCTTACCTTTAGATAGATCTCGCTTCTTTCTGACGCATATGTTTAGAAATGGTAGGTAATATCTTATAAGCGTATTTTGTTTTCATGCATAGATTATGCACTATGCACTATGCACTATGAAATTTGAAAATGCAATAATTTTTTTAATATAATCACAAAAAAAATTTTAAAATATTTATTCATTTATAAATGAAGACTTTTATTTAAAAAAAATTGATATCCTATATAGAGAAAGCTGTTTCATTGTTTTAATAATTATCCCCCTGGGTAATAGCAAGTCTTACCCCAAAAATCTTGGCCTTTCATGCTTGTTTTTTTCGGCTCTCCCCGGGGGTAATTTTATCCCGCATAAGCTTAACAATTGTAGAAAGAAAAACTAAAGCCTAGCTTTAGCTAGAGCCAAGCTAATTTTTTTAGGCGCAAAAAAGCCTATTATCGCCGGCTTTGCAGAAGGGATAATAGGCTTATATTTTTTTATGGCTGGATAGAGAGCTTTGAGGCGGTCTCCTCTATGGCTGAGGGAAGTTTCATATGGGAGATCTGAGTATGGGCCTTCTTTTCACTGGCTGCGTGATTCTTCTTAAGGCTAAGTGAGATGCGTCCCTTAGTTAGATCCACCACGAGGACAGTAACTAAGACCTTCTGACCCACCTTTACCACTTCACTGGGGGCATTGATATAGCGGTCTGCCAGTTCGCTAAGGTGGATAAGGCCGTCCAAATGGACACCTATGTCTACAAAAGCCCCAAAGGCCGTGACATTTACCACTACACCCGGGATGCGCATGCCGGGGTTAAGATCCTCGGGCTTATGGATCTCCGGGGCAAAGGTTAAGGGCTCTAAGATCTTCCTTGGATCCCTTCCTGGTTTATCCAACTCCAGCATGATGTCTTTCAAGGTGGGAATGCCAATAGTTGCGGTTTTGTAATTGTCTAGGATGATGTTGCGCCTATTTTCCCGATTCCGGATGAGATCTATGATGGAAACCCCTAGGTCACTGGCCATCTTTTCCACCACAGGGTAGGATTCGGGATGGACTGCTGATGCATCCAAGGGGTTTTCGGCCCCGCGAATGCGTAAAAAACCGGCGCACTGCTCAAAAGCCTTGGGGCCTAAGCGGTGTACCTTGCGAAAATCTTCCCGGCTCTTAAAGGGACCGTGCTCCTTTCTGTACTCTACAAAGTTTTTGGCAAGAGCTGGTCCCAAACCGGAGACGTAAGATAAAAGTCTTTCTGAGGCGCTATTGACCTCCACTCCGACCTGGTTTACGCAGCTTATGACCACGCTATCCAAGCTATTTTTTAAAAGCAGCTGGTCCACGTCGTGCTGGTATTGGCCGACACCTATGGAACGGGGGTCTATCTTTACCAATTCCGCCAGGGGGTCAATGAGTCTTCTGCCTATAGAGACAGCGCTACGGATTGTCAGATCCAATTGGGGGAACTCGGATCTAGCTTCGTCGGAGGCGGAATAGATGGAGGCGCCTGTCTCGCTGACTAAAAGGCAGGGGATGGATTGCAGCTCTTTTATTTCACTTATGAACTTTTCCGTCTCCCTACCGCCTGTGCCATTTCCAATGGCAATGGCAGTGAGCTTATGCCTTTCTACCAGGTCAACTATGGAATTTTTGCTGTTTTGACGGCCTTGCTCCCCTGTGTGGGGGTAGCAAGTCATGTACTCCAAAAGGTCCCCCTCTTGGGAGAGGGCCACCAGCTTGCAACCGGTTTTAAGGCCGGGGTCTACGGCCAAGATGGCCCTTTTGCCCCAGGGTGGTGCCATGAGGAGCTCATAGAAGTTCTTGGCAAAGACCTCTATGGCCTCCTGGTCGGCCTTTTTCTTGGTCTTCATCCTGATCTCGGTTTCCATGGAAAGAGATAGGAGCCTACGATAGGCATCCACCAGGGCTTCGTATACCTGGTTCCCGCAAGGGGAGTCGTTTTTCACAAAGAGGGGAATTAAAAGGGCTATTGCCGCCTGGGGGTCCGGCTGGATGGAAAGGGATAGGATACCCTCCGCCTCACCCCGGCGCATGGCTAGATAGCGGTGGCTGGGGAGCTTTAAGATATGCTCAGAGGCATTGAAATAGTTTTCGTACTTGGCCCCCTGCACCTCTTTGCCGGCTATGACCTTGCTTTTTAGTAAGGAATCCTTTTCAAAAAGCTCCCTTAGTTTAGCTCTGGCTACGGCGTTTTCGTTTATCCTTTCCGCTAGGATGTCCCTGGCCCCCTTTAGGGCCTCTTCCGGAGAAAGGCCTTTGGCTTGTTCGATATTATTTATGAAATAAAGAGCCATCTTGACGGGATCCATAGTTGGATCTTGCTCAAAGACCCTGGCTGCCAAGGGTTCTAGGCCCCTTTCCTTAGCCAGAGCTGCCCGGGTACGCCTCTTGGGCCGCCAAGGCAGATAGATGTCTTCTAGTTCGGAAAGGGTCTCTGCGGCTAAGAACTTCTCTTTGAGTTCTGGGGTAAGCTGGTCCTTAGAAGTTAAGGACTTTAAGATGGATTCACGGCGCGCAATAAGTTCGCCGTAGGCCGTGAGTCTTTCGAAGATCTGGCTCACCTTGACTTCATCTAGGCCGCCCGTGGACTCTTTACGATAACGGGCAATGAAGGGGACAGTGGCCTCTTGGATTAGAAGTTCTATGCAGGCGGCGACTTGTTGAGGTCTGAGCTTTAAGTTTTCCGCCAAGCGGGTAGCAAATTTTTCCATAAAAAAACCTAACTTAACTAAAAAGGGAGCAAAAGGTGAAAGGCCCTAGGCTTATCTTAAGTCTGGGGGCCTTAGTACAGCGGTAACTCGGGTAAGGGCATTCCGGTACCTGGAAGATTGGTCATTTAAAAAGGCGCGGCGAAAATAGGCCGCTGCCTGGGTTAGATCGCCCTTTCTTTCATAGAAGAGCCCCAAATTATAAAGGGCTTGGGGATAGTTGGGATTTAAAGTCAAAAGTTCTTCCCAGAGGGCGCTAGCCTCTTCCCAGTTGCCTAAGGCAACTAAGTTTCTGGCATTTACACTTAAATTGTCTCCAGCTGGGGCCAGGTCACCTTCAGCATGGAGGGGCCCTAAAATCTCCGTGATATTAGAGGCCGCAGTCTCGCAAAGTTCGGCTAGGGCATCTCGGGCTAAGGAATCTGGGCTTTGCACAGTAGCGCCCCTTCTATTAGCCAAAGGACCACCTAAGCTGCGGGTGATATTGTAATCATTAGTCCCTTCTGCCAATAAGTCCCCCTCTTGACCTATGAGTTTCCAGCTTATGGTGAGCTTTCCATGTAGCTTTTCATAGCTAAAGTCCTTAGGTACCCATTTTGTGTCCGGTTCCTCCACCAGCCAGACCTCACCGGTCAAGGGCTCATTTACCCAGTGGACTATGAGATCCCCTTCCTCCATGGTGCTTACGGTTTCTTGAGCCGGGTGTAGGCTTACTGCATAGTCAGCTACGCCCACCAAGGTGGGAAGAGCTGAGGCTCTCATCCAGGTGCCATGGGCGGAAAGCCTTCTTGTGAAGCTTTCCGCAGCATTGCCTGTAAACTCACCTACATTAAAGGAGGCATGCAGCTGAGTCCCCGGCTGGGCACAGGAAGCTGTTACCAGACACAGAAAGGCAAGGGGGATAAAATGGAAGATTAACTTGGGCATGAGGCTAATTCCCTTATGAAGGGATCTAAGTCGCTCCTGGCAGTTGAAAGGCGCCAGCTTTGAGTTTGGTGGCGCGTAAGATGAGAAGGTGGGGGCGGAAAGAGACCGAAATTGATATTGGACGGAGAAAAAGGTTGGCCTTTGGCGACGGCCTCTAGGTGGGAAACAAGGGAACCTAGGGCTGTGGTCCTGGGAGGGCTTAAAAGTTTACGCCCTGTAAGGGCCCTGGCGGCGTTTTCACCGGCCAAGATGCCCTGGGCAGCGGATTCCACATAGCCTTCCACCCCAGAAAATTGGCCGGCTATGAAGATATTGGGAGAGGCCAAAAGGCGTTGATAAGGGTCTAAGACCTTTGGGGCATCTAGATAACTGTTGCGGTGAATAGCACCGTAACGCAAAAATTCTGCCTTTTGAAAGCCGGGTATGAGCCTTAAGACCTTCTCTTGGGCCGGGCGGGTAAGCCTGGTCTGGAAGCCCACGAGGTTCCAACTTGTGCCAGATTTGTTTTCCCTCCTTAGCTGGACCGCGGCAAAGGGCCGGCGACCGGTTTTAGGGTCGGTTAAACCCACAGGTTTCATGGGACCGTAGGTCAAGGTCTTAATTCCTCTATGAGCCATGACCTCTATGGGAAGGCAGCCCTCGAAAAATCTTTTCTCTTCAAAGGGCCGCGGCTTTACTTTGTCAGCCTCCATGAGGGCATCATAGAAAATGTAAAATTCCTCCTTATCCATGGGAGCATTAAGATAGTCACCACCCGGCGCTCCGTAGCGGTCCTGGGCAAAAAGCCTGGAATGGTCCAGAGAGTCGTAGCTGACAATTGGTGCCAGGGCATCGTAAAAGGAAAGGTTTTGGGCCCCGGTCAGTTTCGTGACAATACTTACAATGGCATCGGATGCCAAAGGTCCTGGAGAGAGCACCAAAGGTGCTGTTCCAGTTGGAAGAGAAGTGAATTCTTGGCGCCTTATCTCTATATTTCCTCTTTGTTCAAGTTTTTCTGTCACCTTACGGCTGAAAAGGGTCCTGTCCACCGCCAATGCCCCACCTGCTGGGACTTGGGTTAAAAGAGCTGCCTCCATCACGATGGAACCTAGCCTCTGCATCTCTTCCTTTAAAAGGCCCACCGCATTGTAAGGATCTTTTGCCCGAAAAGAGTTGGAGCACACTAGCTCAGCCAAATCCGGACTCTTATGAGCAGGAGAATATCTGGAAGGTTTCATTTCCCAGATAACAACAGAAATACCATGTGCGGAAGCTCGCCAAGCCGCTTCTGAGCCGGCTAGGCCTCCGCCTACTATATGCAAAACTTGGGACATTATCCCGAATATATTCCGAAACTAAAGATCCTTGAAACTAGAGATCCTTTGGGCTAGGGGAAATGGAATTTGAATTATCTTGGGTGAAAAGAGGAAAAATGTGGGCCGTCGGAGGGTAATGGTGACGACAACTTGCTATGTCGTGGATTATACCTTTAATAAATTATCTTGTAAAGGACTTTTTAGAGGAGTATTTTTTTGTCAAAGCATTATAAAATAAGGCTTTAAATTAATTTGTCAAAAAAAGGGCCCAAAAAAATATAAAATTTTTTTGTGGGGCCCTAATTTTTATTGTTTTTAACTCTCTCTGGCAACTTAAGTCTTTAACTCAGAAGGAGTAAAAGTCCATTCCATATTTGTCCTAAAATAAGGATTTTTTGCCACTCTGTACTTAGCGGCACTTTTCTTTTTTATTGGTTTTTAGATTATTTTCTTATAAGAGCCTAGCTATTTCAAAGGCGCTCTTAGTTCCCTTTGAGCGGAAAAGAAAGCATTGGTTTTTTTTCTGTCCAAAATGGTAAATTTATTTTAACGAACGTTTGTTCCGATAGGTTTATTAGACGAGTGGATTCAATTTGTAATATTTTTAGGCTTTTTTAACCAAAGTTTAAGTGCCACAAGGCTTGCAAAATTTATTTTATTTTTTAGTGTGCATAGCTGCCCTGCCTAATCATGAATTACTTTGTCTTGCATCATTTAGAGCTTAGAGCCTTATTTCTTGTAGCTTTTGGCTAGGATTACCCCTTTGGTGCCTGGCTTACCACTTTGTTTTTGTGGGAACTATTTAAAAGCCTAAAGAGGGCAAAAAGCCAGCTGAGCCTCGAAATAGGAAAGCCTTTTTGAGGCCCCTTGGAAAGCTTTTTAGTCCGCCTTAGGTTTAGTTTAAAGCTATCATCAGGTTTTTCTAGATATACTTAGTTATAATAGCTATAAATAGCCATCCCCTTCTTATCTTGTGGTATTTTTTTAACAAATTACAATATATTGTGGATACCAGTCAGACAAGTAATTTTTTTAATTTCCCTAAATCTTTCCCAATATCTCTCTTTTGTGCTATAATCGCTAAATAATTTTTGCCAAAATAGTACTTTGGCTAATTCGCACTTCCAACTGGCCATCTGCCAGAATCTTAAAATCTTGCCCCTTTCGGGCACTAAACTAACACTTAAAGAAGGATCAATTTGCCATGCCCTTGCAGAAACCACAGATAGGCACTTGTATCGATTCCAAGCAGCATTCCTGGATGGTAGTCTCCTCGGAGTCGGTGGAGATCGGGGACATCGTGAAGATGGAACACCGTTGGTGCAAGAAGTGTGGCTGTCTCACTCAGGTGGGTGTTACCAGCGACGGAGAATTGGTGGTAGCTGTTGGGGAGGACGGTGCCCCCCATCTAGCTGTACCCAGGATCTTGGACCTCGTCATCAAGTAGGGCCTTTATTCTGGCTTTAATTAATTTGCGGCCCGCCCCAGCCACAAGGGCGCGGGCATAATACGAAAATACCCCCGGGGCCAAGAGATCTTGGTCCTTCTGTGGCATTTAAAAGAGCCCCCAAGGGGCTCAAAATTTTTAAAAGAAGGCTTTTCTATTTTGGCATTATGACTATAAATATAAGAAATGTAGCCATTATCGCCCATGTTGACCATGGCAAGACCACCTTGGTGGATGCCATGTTATGGCAGAGCGGCCTTTTTAGGGAAAACCAGGTGGTGAGAGAGAGGATCATGGATTCCATGGACCTGGAGCGGGAAAAGGGCATCACCATCATGGCTAAAAACACCTCCATAGCTTATGGAGGTGTAAAGATTAATATAGTGGATACCCCTGGTCATGCGGACTTTGGGGGAGAGGTGGAAAGGACCCTCACTATGGTGGACGGGGCCCTTTTGCTGGTGGACGCAGCCGAAGGCCCCTTGCCGCAAACCCGCTTTGTACTACAAAAGGCTTTAAACAAAAGACTGCCTATTATCTGCGTCATAAATAAAATTGATCGACCCGACAGAAGGCCCATGGAGGTCTTGGACGAGATCTACGATCTATTTATAGATTTGGATGCCGAAGAGTCCCAATTGGATTTTCCCGTCTTTTATACCAACGCCAGGCTGGGGACAGCCACCTTTAGCCTGGAAGACGCCCTAAAGGCCCAGAACGTCCACAACCTCATGCCCCTGATGGAGTCCATAGTGGAATATATCCCACAGCCCAAGGGGGATGAGGCAGGTCCCTTTCAGTTCCTGGTCACCAATCTGGAATGGTCAGATTACCTGGGAAGGCTGGCCATTGGCCCGGTGCGGAGGGGGACCTTGAAGAGCGGAAGTAGTGCGGCCCTCTTAAAAGAGGGCAAGCTCTTTTTAAAGACCCCAGTCAAGGGGGTCTACACCTATGATGGCCTAAAGCGGGTGGAAACCGAGATTGCAGCTACAGGCGACATCATCGCCATAGCCGGCCTTCCGGATGCCTTTATCGGGGATACCATCTCGGATCCGGACTATTTAAGTCCCCTGGATCCAGTGGTGGTGGATGAACCCACCCTCACCATGGAGTTTTCCGTCAATAGCTCCCCCTTGGCCGGGATAGACGGCAATTTGCTCACCTCCAGGCAGATAAAAGACAGGCTGGATAAAGAATCCCTCTTTAATGTCTCCATTAGAGTCACCAAAGGGGAGCAATCCATAGATAGCTACCAGGTAGGGGCAAGAGGCGAGTTGCAGTTGGCGGTCTTAGTGGAGACCATGCGCAGGGAAGGTTATGAGCTTTCTTTGGGGCCTCCGCAGGTGGTGATTAAAGAAATAGACGGGATCCGCCAAGAGCCTTTGGAGTTGGTGGTGGCGGACGTGCCCGAGGAATATATAGGGGTGGTCTCGGAAAAGCTTTCCAGCCGCAAGGGCCAGATAACTAAACTAGTAAACCATGGCAAGGGGAGGGCGCGCCTGGAGGTGAAGATCCCCACCAGGGGGCTTTTGGGCTATAGGGGCCAGTTTTTGACAGATACCAGGGGAACGGGCCTGATTAATAGCCTCACCATAGGCCATATTCCCTTCCAGGGGCCCATTAGGGGCAGATCCGGCGGAGCCCTTATCTCAGATAGGAAGGGAACGGCTGTCACCTATGCCCTCTACCACCTACAGCCCCGAGGTTCTATCTTCATCTCACCTGGGGACCCGGTCTATCCAGGACTAGTGGTGGGGGAAAATTCCAGGCCCGAAGACATCTGGGTAAACCCCTGCAAGGAGAAAAAGCTAACCAACATCAGGGCCAGCGGCTCCGATGAGGCCTTGCGCCTCACGCCTCCCAAGAGCTTTTCTTTAGAGGAGGCCATTAGCTACATGCGCGCAGATGAGCTTTTGGAAGTGACCCCAAAGTCTGTAAGATTGCGCAAGAGGGCTACGGCGCCCAAGTAGAAAGCTAGGGTTTATCAAAGTTAAAAGTTAAAAGTTATCCAAGATGGTATTATTTTATGCTATTATGGTAAAAGTAAAAATCTCATAAAAGTAAAACCTCCCCCTGCCCGCAATAGCTTTAATTTAGCTTAAATATTGTCTCCGCTACCTTAAAATGAAAGGCGGGCTAATTTTGGCGCTCATCCCAAAATAAGGGGCTTTAAATTACCAACCATATTTCATACCCTTCTATGCTCCAGCCTATTACTGAAAATCATGCTCTTTTATTAATAAGTAAGTTTCCTTTCCGATTGCTTAATAACGCGTTGGGGTTATTTCTATGACAGAGTTTATAAAATTTCTCTCAGAAAACCCTTACCCCTTGCTGCTGGGGGCTCTAGGTATTGTTGTCCTCTATATTATATATGCCAGGATCAAAAAAAAGGCTCAGAGCCACCCAGAATTTGCCGAGCAGGCGCGCAAAGAGGCCAATAAGGCCAAGTGGGCTGCCATGGATGCTAACCTATCCGATAGTCCCAATTTAGGTGCGGCGGCAGTACTGCCCCCGAAGGTGCCCATGACCAAGGCGGAGAAAAAAGCAGAGGCGGAGAGACTGAAGGCGGAGGCAAAGGAAAAGGCGAAAAATGAGGCTTTAGCAGCTCTCAAAGCTAAAAAGGAGGCCAAAGAGGCAAAAAAACGGGAAAAGGAAAGAGCCAAGGCTATCAAAAAGGGCCTTGTTCCCACTGAAACCCCATTTTCCAACATTAGCCCGGCCCAAGACTTTGCTGAAACACCAGGGTATACGAATTTACAGAAACCCCAAGGGGCAAAATGGCAAGAGCCCTACAGTTTTAACCAGGCGCCCCTCCAGGCGCCTGACAAGGCGCCCCTTCAGGCCCCCTCAGACTCCCAACCTTTATCTGACTTAAACTCCCTCATAAGCCCTAGCCCAGAAGCTAGTCTTCCCCCAGTAGGAGGCCCCAATGCTAATATGAGTTCCATAGGGGCTCCCCCAAGCTATGAGGCCCCAAGGGCTCCAAGCAGCCCAGAGCCTCCGGCTATTGTGGCGAGCCAGGCCCAGCTTAAAGCTGAGGTAGAATCTCAAGAAGCCCCGCCTAGCCAGGGGCCGCAATTTTCAGCCATCCCAGCTGTGGCTGCAGTAAGTCCGGCAAGGTTTAAGGCCACTGAATTAAAAGCAGTAGAGGAAAATGGGGAAGCTAAGCCAACATTGTCCTTTCCTCCTCCCAAGCCGCAGGTGGCAGCCAAACCCTTGGTAGAAGATGCCCAATTACCCCAGGAGCCCAGTATCAAGGTCTCCCCCCAGATTCCGGAAGGTCCTGTGGAGGGGAGGATCCCAAGGCCTCCAGCTGGACAGACTCAAACCGTCTCTCCCATCCAGATAGATCAGACCCAGATACCCCAGAAGATGAGGACCCAGACAGCTGCCAATCCGGAAAAGAAGGTGGTTACCATCCAGGATTTGGATCTGAGCTACGAGAAGACCTCTTTTATGACCCCTTTAGAGATCACCTACTATAAGCTTTTGAGGGCGGCTCTAAAGCAATATCTTATCTTCCCCAGGGTGAGCTCCAAGGCAGTGGTCAAGGCCACAGGGACCCAGGCTGACCACTTGAAAATCGCAGAAAACGTGCTCTCAGGTACCAGCCTAAGCTTCATAGTCTGCGACGTCAGGTTAAATATCAGGGCCGTAGTAGAGGTGGTGGACGAAAACGAGATCCCCACCAATAAAGAAAAAGCACGCGATTATATCTTGAAGAAGGCAGGCTGCCTTATTGTGCGTTTCTATAGCGGGGATAAGCCCCCAGATGTAGAGGCCCTGCGGCTCCAGATTATAGGTTCCATCTAAGGGGCATTCTGTGGCAATAAGTACCAAATGGGTCTATTACCATTGACTTAGAAAAAACTGTACTCTATACTTTTTCTTTAAAGTTTTTCCTCCCTTTGCCAAAGGAGAGGTGAATTTAGATAATATTGTTAAGAATTTTGATTCATTTAGAAAATAGGTTTTTAGAGCACTATAGTTTCGGGCGCAGAGCCCGGAGGTGAAGTATGTCAGAGATTGTGGTCAATGACCGCCGGACTTTTGCCAAGGATGGGACCCTGAATCCCCAGAGTTCCAGCGAGACTAAAAATGAAGAGCCTAAGGCACAGGAGGTGCCGCCGGCAGATAAGCCCCCGCAAGAGGATGCTGAGTCCAAGGACAGTAACTGGAACCCCGAGGATTTGGCCAGGGGAATGTCCCAGTCCTTAACCTCCCTGTTTGTAGGTTTGGCTTCAACAGCCCTAGTCCACATGGGAGAGCATGGACCTGAAACTAAGAACCCTCCCAAAAAGGACCTGCCGGCGGCTAAGCTGTATATAGACCTTTTGGCGCTATTGCAAAAAAAGACCAGGGGCAACCTAGATCCCGATGAAGAAGCTATACTTTCCACCTTCCTCTACGATCTGAGGATGAAGTATGTAGAACTTAACAAGGCAAAATAACTCAACAGATATTTTATTGGCTCCCTTGTAGTGTCCAAACTATTAAGCGATAATGCCAGAGCAGCGCAAGGGCAAATAAGAATCCCTTGCATTTATAAAAGGCCGCATCGTTTCCGGAAAGGATTTGTTAATAATGAAGTTTTCAAGAAGGCATAAAATTACTCGCTGGCCCCTAGGCCTTTTTGTGGCCCTCGCTCTGGTTCTGGCGCTAAATATTTCCGCCGCCTTCGCCCAGGGCGCGGCTACAGAAACCCCTCCGTCGCCTCCTGAAGTTACCCCCCAGGTACCTTCTCCGCCTCCGCCTCCTGTAGTTACCCCACAGGTACCTTCTCCGCCTCCGCCCCCTGTAGTTACCCCACAGGTACCTTCTCCGCCTCCGCCCCCTGCGGTTACCCCCCAGGTACCTTCTCCGCCTCCTGCAGTTACCCCACAGGCACCGGCAGATGCGGCTGCGGCTGGACCCCCGGCGCCCTTCATAGTCCAGGGACCCGATGGCAATGGGAAGGTCTTAGCCCCACTGCCGTCTTTGGCTCCTATGGTCAAAAAGGTCAAGCCTGCGGTGGTCAACATCTTTACCATGCGGGTTGTTCGCGCGAGACCAGGGCCATCCTGGAATTTCCCCAGAGGCGGGCCCTTTGACTCGGATGAGGACCTTTTTAACAATTTCTTTGGTTTTCCCAACCAGCCTCCCCGGGAGTACAAGGAACGCGCCTTGGGCTCCGGTTTTATCTTCGACCCCCAGGGTTACATTATTACCAATAACCATGTGGTGGACGGTGCCGATGAGATCAAGGTGAAACTGGACGACGGTCAAGAGATTCCAGCTGAGATTATAGGAAAAGACCCCAAGACAGATATAGCCTTATTGAAGCTCACAAAGGAGGGCACCTATCCCTATATATCCTTTGGTCAGTCTGACAATGTGGAAATAGGCGATTGGCTGGTGGCCATTGGCAACCCCTACGGCCTGGAGCATACGGTAACGGCCGGTATTCTTTCTGCCAGGGGCAGGGCCTTGGGAGCTGGACCCTATGATGACTTTTTGCAGACCGACGCTTCCATTAACCCAGGCAACTCCGGCGGACCCCTTTTGAATCTTCAGGGCGAGGTAGTGGGTATCAACACCATGATAGCTGCCGGGGGCAATGGCATAGGCTTTGCCATCCCCTCTTCCATGGCCATGAAGATTGTGGAAAAGCTAAGGACTACAGGGCGGGTAGATCGCGGTTGGCTAGGCGTCTATATCCAGGAGGTCACCCCGGATCTAGCTAGGGCCTTTGGCCTTCCCGAGCCCAAGGGAGCCTTAATCGGCACCATTCAGCCAGGCACCCCGGCAGAGGAAGCAGGTTTTCAGCACGGCGACGTTGTCCTAGTCTTTGACGGCAAACCCATCAAGCAGTTCTCCGAGCTCTCAGCTTACGTAGCAGACACTGAGGTGGGGAAGGTCTGTGACGTGGTGGTCTGGCGTGACAAGAAGGAAGTAACTTTAAAGGTTAAGATAGGCCTCTTGCCGGATTCCGGCCAGAGTCTGACTGCCAGCGGGAGCACTCCCCAGGACCTGGGGATCTCGGTAAGGGAGATCACCCCTGATATGGCCCGTTCTTTAGGCATAGATCCGCCCATGGGCCTTTTGGTAGAAAATGTGGCCCCGGATTCTCCTGCGGGCCAGGCGGGCATCCGTCCCAGGGACGTAATCTTGGAGATCGACCAGGTGCATATCAACACCCTTGCCGAGTACCAGAAAGTACTCCAGGACCACAACAAGGAGGAACCTTTTATCTTCTTTGTAAGGCGAGGAGAAGCCAACCTCTTTATCTCAGTGGAGCTCTAAGGGAATTTAACAAAGGCCGGAGGCATTAGCCCCGGCCTTTTTAATTCTGGGGTAAGTTCTAGCCGCTTATTTTTATAAACTACCCTAAGTTTTTGATAAATAGCTAAGGGGAACTTTACTTAGCTAGAATTGCAAGATAGATGGCAGTAAAGAGCTATAAATTTTTAACTATAATTTGCCTAAATTGCACTGGCCTTAGGCATGAGTGGCAACTTGTGCCTTTTTCCTAGAGTGCTCATTTAGGGGATTCAATTTGCTCATTTTTGGCCAAAAACTGGGCTGCCTCGGTAGATCCAGCCTGGGAAGCCTTTTCCATCCATTTTAGGGCTTCTTCTTTCTGAGCTTCTGACTTGTCCTCTAAAGAAGCGCAAAGGGCCTGGGCAAGGGGGAAATAGGCGCGGTTTTCCCCAGTTTCTGCGGCCCTATAGAGCCACAAAAAGGCAGCGTCCTGGTCCTTTTTGGTCCCTTTCCCTTCTTTGTACATGAGATAGAGCTCATAAAAGGCTTTGATCTCAAAGTCTTTCCCGGCAAGGTACATGTTGGTAAAGGCCTTTTTGCGGTTTACCTTAAGCCCTTGGCCATTTTGATAGAGCTTGGCAATCTCATAGTAAGCTGGAGTGCAGCTCATCTTAGCCGCCTTCTTGAACCACTTAAGCGCAGTCTTCTCGTTTTTGTGCTCCTCTATCTCAAGATATAGCTTTCCCAGTTTGTAGGGGGCGGTGTAATCCCCACGTTTAGTTTTTTTGACCAGCTCTTTAACCTTGTCTTCAAAGTTGAATGTCATGCCAGGGTTACTTATTTTATTTAAAGGAAATTGATTTGATTAAATGTTTATTTAAAAGGGTAGGCTTGGAAGCCATTATAATGGTTTAGCTTACTTGATACAAGGGGGGGTATCTGTAAAAAGGGTAGGCTAGTGAAAGGCGCCTCTAAAAAGAAAAAAAATCTAAATCCACTGTGCTATTTTTAGGCCCTTGGCTATGATAGTCATGATAGGCTGAAAAGAGGCAAAATCAATAAGCAGAGGGTTTTCTAGCTTATTTTTGTATCCGCTCTCGCTGTAAAATATTTGCTTCTAATAGTAGCTAATGGAGTTTTGTAGCTATTGGAAGCTAGCCCCCCAAGGCTTTTTTACGCATAGCTTTTTTTTAGTTTTTTTAGAGGCCCCCCTTATATTTACAGTCGGCGTCAAGAGTTTAAGATATATTAGAGGGAATAGTTTAAATTAGAAAATTGTCCTCTCCTAAGCCCTTGGGCAATAAAAAAATGTCCCGCACTTTTGTTGATATAAAATATTCTATAATATATGAAATAAAATTGTAATATTAATAAATTAAAGCTATATATCCTTTATATAGTAAATTTATGCTAATTTATTAGCCCACTTTTTTTTGATTATTTGTGCAGCTAGGGGCCTTACCCACGCTAAAATTATCTATTGATCCTAAGCCGTTTTTATGCTAAAAACCCTTATATTGCAGGCCATAAATGTACAATTTATTTAGCGCCCTTTAGAGCTTTTTGGTAAATAGGTCTTAAGTGATTAATGGGCGCTAATAGTAAATTCCCATTTTCTAAAACTTTTAAAAAATTTTTAGCTAAGAGATTTTTATCCAGGCGTATCTTATGATACTATGTACATAGGGCTTAATGGTTTGCATTTACAATTGGTAAACCAAGCTTTTTAAAAAACCTTAATGATGGAACCAATGAAGATGTTATAGCTAATATTCATTTTAAAATGTCAACCTTAGAGACTAAAACTGCCCCACATCCCTGAGGGCTTTGGACCCCTGGTAATATGTATTACGGAGACCATAGGCTAATATTTTCATCTTTAACGCCCTTGTGGAGGGGCTCATGAAAATGGCGCCGAAAATAACTAAAACTACACTTTTAATAGATCTTTTTCAGTTTGTGGGCCGCCAGCTTACGGAAGCGGTAATCTAAGCTGGGGCTAATGTTAACGCTAAAAAAACAAGAATGTCGCTATCATGAATGTGTACCTTGCATGAATCATCCCTTGCGTCAGATCATATCAAAGAGGCACGTGAGATGGGATGCATGGCAGCAGCTACCCGTTTTATCTTATTTTTTAGGTCATAAAACATGGAAATATTGACTCATATCACTACGACGATAACCTTTACTTTATTTTTTGCTTTATTTCTTCTTTCATCATGTTTTTGGGGAAGACTTATAAATAAAGTGGTAGGATTAAGCAAAGATTGCAGCTACGGAGATCCTCTCGTCTTTGTGGCATTCTTGGCTCTGTTGACTGTAATTACTCGATATGTAGCAATATTTACCTTGAATCTTAAAGTCTTTTTTCTTTGTGTATTTTTTGGTGGGATTCTAGGGTTTATAGTTGAGTTGGCAAGGCGCTTAAAGAATAACAGAAAATTAATCTTGCAAAAGGATATTCAGCTATTTTCCCACAAGATATTGCTAGTTCCTATTTGTCTATGCTTTGTGCTCACTCTGATTTTTAGTTTTCATGGACTATCCAGTGGATTGGAACCATATTTATCAAAAAATATGGACTATTATATTTGGATCCTAGCGGCAGACTATTGGAAAGGTCAAATAGACCCTATAAGATACTCTCTGGATAATTTGGATAATTTCCTACTCTATATTGATGCTTTCGGATCTGATATATTTCTCGGCTACTTTACAGCTTCTGGCTTCAAAACGACTTTTATGGGGTCTCTGGGCTTTTTAGTAGCAGTATATACAACCCTCGGGTCTTTGATATTTTTATTAGTTTCTAGAATATTCAAACTACATTATGTCCTATCATTTTTGATATCATTATTGTTTGTTTTTTCAAATTTTATAATATACCTTGGGTTCATGGGATTTTTCCCTCACTTGATTGGCTTAATTTGTTATTTGTCTTTCGTATATATCTTATTAGTGATAAAAGAAAGCGATCCAAAAAAATATTGGATGCAGTTACTTTTTCCCATTTGTCTGATGTATACTTCTTATCAAGCTGCATTCTTGTTATTTATTCTGATAATGTTTTGTTCCATTTGTCTCGATTATTATGTGAATAATGGTAAAGCGGCCATAAATGTTCAAGATATCAAATCACTATTAGTAAAAAAAGAGCTCTTACCTTTTTTCGGCGCTATAATAATTCCAATTATTTTGCTCCCACCAATGTTAGTTACTTTTATAAAAAGAACTTTGTACTCATTGACTCAGGTAGAGGGTTATGGGCTTAACCTCATAGATCCGATATTGTTTCTTGGAATTCCAGTTGATAATATCAGCTTAGAAGTAGCAGATTCTGATACGTCAATCTTGTCTTATGTGTTTTTAGTGCTTGTTTTAGTGGGGATTTTCTATGTTTATAATAGATACCTTTCCACAAAAGAAAAGACTGAAGCGCAAACTATACAACAAAAAAGTATAAAGACTTTATTTATCCTGTATTTATTGAGTATTGTGGTGTATTTATTATTCTTCCTACTTAGTGGTAACGTTTATAAAGTCTGGAAATTTGCTGCTTATACACTTGTACCATTGGGTTTTTTCCCAATTGCACTTTTTTTCACCACAATGCAAAATGTCTTTGGCTTGAAACAAAGATTATTTTTGCTCATTGCAATATTTTTGGCAATTTTAATCGTAACCCCGAAAGTACTGGCAGAAATAAGAATGTATCATTACGCCAAGAGTCAATTTATCTATTTGAGATCACCACTGCCATTGTATGATAAAATAGCCAGCTATAAATTTCTTAACGACACAAAGACTAAGATTGTATTTGATTTTAATTATTTTATCGCGAATCATCTAGCTGCTATAGCTGCAGAAGATTGGACAAGTAAAATATATTTCATAAAATATTCATACTTCTTACCTTCAAATTTTGATTTCTCTTCATTTATGGATGAAGACACAGTTTTTATCACTAATCTGAAATATGATGGTTTGTACTCAGGAAGAATTTATAATGACAAATATTTGAGCGATATCTTTATTTACGATTACAATTATATAGTGGAAAATGGAATCATTGTATATTACAACGTTAACTATTATACTGGCTACATAATGAACAAAGACGTTCGCCTTAGGGTTTTAGTTCCAAAAAAGTTTGAAAATTCAGATTTCCTCTTAAAAGTTACCGTTGAAGAAAAAGGATTAAAACTTCCAGATTGCTCTGAGGTCTTTGCTTACATTCATCCTGAAGGTACAGAAGAACCCCCGATATATTCAATGGATTTGCATAACTTTATCTTTCCCGTATCTGCACAGGATGTGCATGATAATATGTTAAATATCAATATCCATTTCCCCCTATTCATTCCTGCACCAAGGGAACTAATGCACTCAGATCCTAATCTTTGCTATTTTCGCTTTGAAACTGTCGAGTTATTACCTAATTAACAAAGATATCGCACTGCATTCGCGAGCAGTAAAGCATAGCTATCGCAGTGCTTTCGCGAGCAGTAAAGCATAGCTATCCCCAGAGAGCTTTAGTTTATTACCCTAAGATATTTTATGAAATGAGGGTTCTTCCCGTAATGTTATCGGAAAAACCTAGGATGTGGCCTATATCGCTTAAGATTATCCTATCTGCTTCCCCTAGGGACCTGAAAAATCCCATCTCCCTATTAATGAGTTGGAAATACATGTTCTGAAATTCCCAGAGGTCCATTTCGCCTAGGGTAGACTTGATAAAATTTAAAAAGTTCTGGATCTCTTCTAAGAGAGTAGGCCTTCCTGGGCCGTGGGTAAGCTGATTAAAGAGCTTTCTGATATAGATCCCCACGGATTCGCGGATGACCGGGGTATTGCGGTTGGAGCGCCCGAACTCCTGGCTTATGAGTTCCTTAAGGCGGGCAATGTCTATAGGCCTTCCATCGCGCATGGGTTTTATGATATTTTCCAGGTCCACCTCTGCCATCACCCGGAAGACAAATTGATCCATCCAATCCCAGGCATTTTCTTTGAGGCTGTAACGCAAGAGGGCGTCGTGATAGTTGCGGAAGGCCTTGGTGGTATATTCTTTTAGCTCGTTGAAAAAGTCCTTTAACTGGCCGGTTAGGATCTCGTCCCTCACAGAGGGCCACAGGGAGTCTAAGGTAAAGCTTTCAGCCCTGGGAAAGAGTCCCGTGAAGGCGGAACGCAGATAGGAGGGCCCTCTTTCCAGAAACAGCGACTTGGCTTTCTGGAAGTCCGGCTGCTTATCAAATTCCGACTCCATGACAAGTATGTTAAGTTTTGGCCCGTCTTCAGCTAAGACCAGGGCGTAGCGGTCCGAGGTGATTCCCAGGCGGGTCTCGTTCAAAGACACCTTGCCGGTGAAAAGTAAGGGAAGTTGATCGCTGGGATTTAAAAGCGTCTTTTCAGTTTCTTTATTTCCCACCTTCAGGTAGCGATACTGCTTTAAGGCCTGAGGCTCGTTCATGGAAGAGGCTGCAGCCCATTGAGCGGCAGCCTGGCTGGCGTTTAAGCCGTTGCGGCAAACCTCGGTTTGGTAGAGGTCTTCCCCATTTTTATAGGCCGGATTATTGGGGATGGCAGTTTTTAGAAATTTTATTAGGCCTTCGTTCAGGTCCTGGGAGCTGAACTTTTGGCACAATTGTATTGCTCGGCAGGCGTAGCGCAGGTTCTGGATGGGCTCTAAGCCAGCTAGATCGTCAAAAAACCAGGCGCAGCTGGTGAACATATAGAGGGCCATGAGCTGGCTTTCCATAAGTACCAGGGCCTTGCGGCACAAGTTGGGGTCGCTAGCTGCTTGAGTGCAGTTGGCTTTAAGGAAGGCTTCTTTCGCCAATGGGTCATAATCAGAGTTTATGACGTCTATGTAAGCGTTCCTGGCGGCCCAGGGGTCTTTGAAGATGAGGTTAGATTCCCTTTCAAAGATGACTATAAGCTCGTCGCGCAACCAGTTTAAGCCGTCACGCAAAGGGGTGCGCCATTTTTGGTTCCAGCTGGGGTCTCCGCCAGTGTGGCAGCCGCAGTCAGACCTCCAGCGTTCCACTCCGTGGGCGCAGCTCCAGGAGCTGTTTTCCACTATCTTGGCCTCTATGCGAGGGGGGTGGAGGGCCAAAAATTGTCCGTAGTTGGTGAGCCTTATCTGGTCATTCTTTTCCTTGTCCAAAAGATTGTCAAAGAGCCAGGCCAAGGCCATTTCTCCGAAATGGAAGTGGTGGCCGTAGGATTCCCCGTCAGTGGCTAAGTTTACCAAGCGGGGCCAGTCGTCTTCTCGGCTGCCAAATGCCGATTGAATGCGGCTAAGGAATGCCTGGCCGTCCCTCAAGAGGTTTTCAAAGGCCACAGCCCTTGAAACCGGCCCGTCGTAGACAAAGCAATCAATAAAGTCCTCGTCATTTTCTCCAAAAAAGACCCGATAGGGTTCCCTGGGGTCTACGGGGCTCCTTAAAGGTTCCCAAGTCTTGGTCCTTAAAGGTGTAAGGGGCCTTATGGCTGCGATCTGGTTTTGAGCCAGGATGGTAAACTTTATCCCGTTTTGTTTCAGGAGCATTAAAGATTCCAGGTCCACAGCCGTCTCGGCCAGCCACATGCCCTCGGGATCCCTTTTGAAGGTATCTTGGAAGAACTTTTTGCCCCAGACTATCTGCGTCACCTTGTCCCTGTAGTTGGCCAGGGGCATGATGATGTGGTTAAAGACCTGGGCTATGGCAGGACCGTGTCCGTCCCTCTCTTGGGCTCCAAGGCGATCCGCCTCTAGGATGAGATTGTAGGTATCTTTAACCTGGGTTTTCATCCAGCTCAAAAGGGTAGGGCCTACGTTAAAGCTCATGTACCTGAAGTTGTTTATTATTTTGTCAATAGCCCCGGTATTATCCAGGATGCGAGCCATGGTATTGGGGGCGTAGCATTCTCTATTGATCCTTAAGTTCCAGTTGACAAAGGGGGCAGCGCTTATCTGGTTGGGTATATAGCCACTCCAAGGGTTTTCCCTGGGCGGTTGATAAAAGTGCCCGTGGATAATGAGGTATTCTTCTTGGGTCAAAGGTCTTACCTTGAGGGGAGTGTTATGAAAAAAGAGGGCATTAAGCGCTCTTGGTAAGGTTTAAAAAGAGGGAATAGTAAGAAAGAGCCGAGCTTTTCCAGGAAAAATCCTCCAGCATGTTGCTCTGGCCCATGGTGAGAAAGTCATCTTTCCTGTGATACAGTTCCGTGGCCCTTCTTACGGCGCGCAATAAGGCTTTTTGGTTAAAGGCCATGAATTTGAAGCCAGAATCCCATAAGCCTGATGGGTTCTGGCCGGCAAAGTCACGTACAGTGTCGTTTAAACCCCCAATGGCCCGTACCACTGGGATTGCGCCGTAGCGCAGGGCATAGAGCTGGATAAGGCCGCAGGGCTCGTAGATGCTGGGGACCAGCACGAAGTCAGCTGCTGCCATCAGAAGATGGGAAAGAGGCGTGTTGTAGTCCAGCTTGAGCCACATGTCCTCGGGGAACTCTTCGGCCAGGACCTTCAGCTGGTCCTGGAACCAACTGTCGCCGGTCCCTAAGATGGCGAGCTTTAGCCCCAGGGCAAACATGTCCCTGGCAGCTTCAATTACCAGGGATATGCCCTTTTGGGCAGTGAGGCGGCTCACCATGACAAAAAGCGGCGCCTGGGAGGTCTTGGGTAGAGCCGCTAAATCTAAAAAGGCTTCTTTGCAGCGGGCCTTTCCCTCCATTGATTCAGTATTGTAGTTATAGGGTAGGTATTTATCGGTGGTGGGGTTCCAGACATTGTAGTCCACCCCATTTAGGATCCCGTGGAGCTTGAAGGAATACTCCCGCAAGAGTCCGTCTAAGCCATTTCCCATCTCAGGGGTCTGGATCTCCTTGGCATAGGTGGGAGAGACAGTAACTAGGGCACTACTGTAGACTATGCCCGCTTTGAGGTAACTTAAGAGCCCAAAGTACTCCAGGCCTCGGACCCCGTAATAGTGTTCCGGAAGCCCAATGAGGCCCCTGGCCTCAGGGGGCGCCAGGCCCAAAAAGCCCTGGTTATGGATGACAAAGACCCCCTTGGGGGCCCCGGGGCCCAGCTCCAAAAGGTAGGGCATCAAAAGCCCTGTCTGCCAATCATTTCCAACAATGATATCAGGTATCCTGCCTTCGTCCAGGTAGGGGAGGGCCTCTATGACCGCCCTACAGAAAAAGGCGTAGCGGGCATGGTTGTCCGGATAGGGCACCTTGTTGGACTCATAGAGGCCGTCTCGGTCGAAATAGGGGTCGTATTGGATCAGATAGATAGGCACCTTGGAGGAAAGTTCCCCCTTGAAGAGCTTGCCTATCTTAGTTCCTTCGGAATCTTTAACAATGAGCTCCACACCGGTATCAACAAATTTTTCCTTAGCCAGGGACTGGGAATAGCCAGGCATAATGACCGCTGCGTCCATACCTAGAGAAGAAAACGCCAAAGGTAGGCTTCCGGCCACCTCAGCCAGGCCTCCAGTCTGGGCAAGGGGAGAGACTTCGGAAGAGGCAAGGAGAACTTTAAGTTTTGTAGGCATAGATGCTCCCCTGAGGGCTTTTGGGCAGTTTAGGCGTAAACTTTATTTTTTTGTCGACAAATGAGTTTAAAGAGCTACTTTTGCTATTTTGTTGGCTTGTCTTCTTAGAGATAAGAGTCGCAAACGGTGTATCTATTTGAAACTTCTCATTTTTATTTGAGTTTTGCCAAAGCTCCGCAGCAAAAAAATCATCATTTATGTTGTTAAAAATTTTATTTGAAATCCTCCAGGCTTGCAACTTTTTCTTTAGAAAACTACAAAGTGCCATAAAACTTGCGGAAAAGAGCCAGCTCTCAAAATTTCTTGCAAGCTTGAAATTTGTGGCTATTTTAGTAGGAAAGAAGCTTATATTTTAAATTATTTACTATAAAAAGTATAAATAATATATAAATATCACTATAATATTTTGAATAATATAATGGGTACTATATTTTATTTAATTTTGACAAAGATATTTATACATAACTAGATGAAGCAAACTAATAAATTTTTTGTTAAATAAACTGATACTCATGTGTTACCCAAGTCTTCTTGCTAGCTGGCTCATAGGCGCATGGCAAGGCAAAATGCTAAATTCTTTTTATTTTGTTAGAATGATTTGGAGGAAAAGTAATCTTAAGTTTCACTGTGTATGGACCTTTAGACTTTCTTCCCCGCCGGCCCTTGGGGCTTGGTAAGTTTATCAGAGGCTTGGTGCTGTTAAATTAGTGAAAATTGGCTAAATTTGCCAGCATGAAAGCTATATACAATAATGTTGCAATCGGCTAAAATATTCATTTCAATATTGCATAAAGTCTGGCCTGGGCTTTCTATGCTTCTGGCCTGCAACTAAAAATAAACAGCTTGACTTAAGCCTATTACAAGGTTTTCTTTACATGTCTTACGAGCCTGAAGAAAGACCCCATAATTTTATAAGGACCTTTATTGACGAGGATCTGGCCTCTGGCCGCTATACAAAGGTCGCTACCCGCTTTCCCCCTGAACCCAATGGTTATCTCCATATAGGGCACGCCAAGAGCATCTGCTTGAACTTCGGTCTGGCCCGAGACTATAACGGGCATACTAACTTGCGTTTTGACGACACCAATCCGGTGAAAGAAGACGTAGAATACGTCCAATCCATCCAGGAAGATGTGAAATGGCTTGGATTTGACTGGGACGACAGGTTGTATTACGCCTCGGACTACTTTGAAAAGCTCTACGAGTGCGCCGAGGCCCTCATTAAAACCGGAGATGCCTTTGTCTGCGATTTAAGCCCCGAAGAGGTGAAAGAATATCGCGGTACCCTAACCGAGCCTGGGCGCAATAGCCCCTATAGGGATAGGACCGTCGAAGAAAATCTAGATCTCTTGCGGCGGATGCGGGCAGGGGAATTTCCCGAGGGGGCAAGGTTTTTAAGGGCTAAAATAGATATGGCGTCCCCCAACCTCAATATGCGGGACCCGGCGCTCTATCGCATTAAGCATGCCAGACACCACCGCACCGGAGACAAGTGGGTCATCTACCCAATGTACGACTATGCCCACTGTATTTCCGACGCCATAGAGGGCATCACCCATTCCATCTGTACCTTGGAGTTCGAGGACCATAGGCCCCTGTACGACTGGGTCTTGGAAAAGCTGAACTGGCCAGCGCCCAGGCCCAGGCAGATAGAGTTTGCCAGGCTCAATTTGGAATATACCTTGATGAGCAAGAGGAAGCTCTTGCAGCTGGTGCGCGAGAAACTGGTGGACGGCTGGGACGATCCCCGCCTTCCCACCATGGCGGCAATAAGGCGCAGGGGTTTTACCCCATCGGCTATAAGGCTCTTTTGCGACCGCATAGGGGTTGCCAAGAAAGACAGCTGGATAGGTTTAGACTGGCTGGAAAAGGCCACCAGAGACGATCTGAACCCCAATGTCAAAAGGGTCATGGCAGTTATAGATCCACTACCTGTGGAGATAGTAAATCTAAAAGAAGGGGAAAAGAGGGTGATATCCGCCCCCTACTTTCCCGACGAGCCGGAAAAGTTCGGCGCAAGGGATCTTTTTCTTACCAAGCATATCCTTATTGAAAGGGACGACTTTATGCTAGAGCCCATAAAAGGCTATAAAAGGCTAGCCCCAGGGCGGGAAGTGCGTCTCCGCTGGACTGCGTATATAAAATGCATTTCTTATGAGACAGATGAAAAAGGCAATGTCACAAGGCTTATCTGCGAATTGAACCAAGAGCCCACCACAGTAGACGAAAAGGGAAAACCAGCTAGGCCCAATATAGTCCATTGGGTGTCGGCATTGTATTCCAATCCCATTAAGGTGCGGCTCTACGAAAAGCTCTTTAAGGTCCCCAGACCCACAGGAGACCTGGAAGGGGAACTTAACCCCAACTCTTTGATAGAAAAGATTGGGCGCCTGGAGAGGTCTGCGGCAGATGCGAGGCCCTTTGATCGTTTCCAATTTGAGCGCCTGGGATATTTCATGGTGGACCCATACCCTTCCGATGAAGAGTACATAGTCTTCAATAGGATAGTGACTTTAAAGGATAGCTGGGCAAAGAGAACAAAGGATAAGGCAAATAAAAAATAGACGCCTTTAACTTTTTCCTTCTATTTTTAAATTGGCACGCTACATAATTTTAGGCAAAGGAGAGTAACCCTTGGCTTATCTGGACGCATTTTTCAAGTTCATGCACGATGTCGGAGCCTCGGATCTGCATTTGAGTTCCGGAAACCAGCCCCTATTGCGGCTAAAAGGCAAGATCGAGAAGATTAAGTTCAAGGTCTTGGAAAACACAGAACTGAAAAAGATGCTCTATGAGATTGCCCCGGAAGAGAAGGTGAAGATCTTCGAAGAGACAGGAGATGTGGACTTCGGATACGAGATCCCCAACATCGCCCGTTACCGCGCCAACTTTTTCAACCAGAAATGGGGGGTGGGCGCTGTCTTCAGGGAGATACCCACCAAGATCCCCACAGTGGAGGAACTGGGACTGCCCACGGTCATAGGGCGCCTGGCCTCATTGCCTAAGGGGCTGGTCTTAGTCACAGGTCCCACTGGTTCCGGAAAGTCTACGACCCTGGCCACCATCATAGACCATGCCAATAGGACGCGCACTGACCATATCCTCACCATAGAAGACCCCATAGAGTTCGTGCATCATAGTATCAGGTGCGTAGTAAACCATAGGGAGGTCTATACCCACACCAAGAGCTTTGCCACGGCACTCCGCGGTGCTTTGCGCGAAGATCCAGACATTATCATGGTAGGTGAGATGAGGGACCTAGAGACCATAGCCTTGGCCCTGGAGGCGGCCAATACCGGCCACCTGGTGATGGGAACCTTGCACACTACCTCGGCAGCTTCTACTATAGACCGTATAATTGATATTTTTCCCGCCAATGAGCAGCCCCAGATAAGGACATCCCTAGCGGATGCCCTAAGGGCTGTAGTGGCGCAATCCCTCTTTAGAAGGGTAGATGGCCCTGGCCGGGTGGCGGCCTTGGAGGTCCTTTTGGCCACCCCTGCAGTGCGCAACTTAATCCGCGAGGGGAAGATCCATCAGATAATTACCACCATTCAGACTGGACGCAAATTCGGGATGCAGTCCATGGACGATGCAATTTTAGATCATCTACTGGCAGGTCGCATTTCCCCCAACGATGCCTATAATCACTGTGCTGACAAAGGCAAGTTCCGTCAGTACCTTACTTCACCACCTGAAGACTTTACGGACGTATAAAATGCTTCACCTTTTTCACTTGGAATTCATTTTAGACAAACTTATGAACTCTGCCCCTGAGGTCTCGGACATCAACATGACCGTGGGACATCCCATCCAAGTGGAAAGTGGTGGACAGCTCATACCGGTTTATTTTGAACCTGAGATCCGTCAGCTCACGGCCTATCAGACAGAGACCCTAGCTTTAAGCTTGCTACGCGGCAACAAGCATCTCATAGGGACCCTTTTGGACACGGGCAGCTGCGATCTCTCATTCAACATGGAGAACAAGGCCCGCTTCAGGGTGAATATCTTTTCCCAGCAAGGCCGCTTCAGCATAGTCATGCGGAAGCTGGAAAGCTACATCAGGTCCATAGAAGACTTGGGTTTGCCTGAGATCTTCCAAAATATGGCCAAGGAAAAAAATGGCATAATATTGGTGACAGGTGCCACAGGAACCGGCAAGACTACCTCTTTAGCGGCTATCTTAGATGACATCAACCGCAATCAGGCGGTACACGTGGTGACCCTGGAGGACCCTGTAGAATTTGTCCATCCCCCCAAGATGTCCACCTTTAATCAAAGGGAATTGGGCATGGATTTCCGTAGCTTTTCAGAGGGTCTGCGTTCCGCCCTGCGCCAGGCCCCCAAGGTCATTCTGGTGGGCGAGATGCGCGACAGAGAAACTGTGGAAATGGCGCTCTCAGCAGCGGAAACAGGCCACTTGGTCTTTTCCACATTGCACACCGTGGATGCCGGTACCACTGTAAACCGCATAGTGGGCCTTTTTGACCATGAGGAGGAAAAGCTAATTAGGGTGCGCCTGGCTGATTCCCTGCGTTGGGTAGTGAGCCAGAGGCTATTACCCAAGATAGGGGGCGGCAGAATTGCCGCCTTAGAGATCATGGGATCTAGCCTCCTTATTAAAGACATCATCACCAATGGTGAGGAGCAGGATAAGAACTTCTACAATAGTATCTGGGGCCTCACCTCAATGGGGTGGCAAACCTTTGACCAGCATATCCTGGAGCTCTACCGCAATAAGCTCATAGACGAGGAAGTAGCCCTTACCTATAGCTCAAAAAAATCAATCATGTCCCGTGGTATAGACACCATCAAGGCTGAAACCGGTGAATCCATCTATGCGGTCCGAAATCTCATGCTGGAATCCGAAGAGACCCAGGCCCTAAATCCTCCTGAAACTGAATTGCAGCAGCCTGTCCAACAATTGCAATCTATGCAGCAACCTAGGAGCACCGGCGTCAAACTACAGTCTTCCAATTGAGGATAAGCTAAAAATGATTATTGAATGCGCCTTTTGTCATAAAAAGCTAAATATACCCCCCAACGCGAAGCTGCCTATTGGTAAGCCCTTTACCTTTTCTTGCCCATCTTGCCACCAGAAAAATACCGTGACCCTGGAGGACCAGCCCTTAAATCCAGAGCCTAGCTCTGTACCTGGCCCCGATCAACCTCTTCAAGCTCCTACCATGGGCGGGGGTCAGATGAGACCTGGCGATAGCCAATTGCCTTACCAGCCGCCACCACATGTGCCACCACCAGCAGCTCCTCAAGGGCCCAGTTACAATATCTCTGATGTCCAGGGCTTTTTGGACTTAGACGATGCGGCCGAAGGCATAAAAAGCGCCCTTGTGGTCTACGACAACGAGGAGATCCAGAATCTTTTAGAGGAAAAGCTCATGAACATGGGCTACAGGGTCTATTTGGCGATAAATGTCAGAGATGCTGTAAAGCAGTTGAAATTCGGGACCTTTCAGGTGGTCCTCCTGCAAGAGGACTACTATGGCGCCAACATTAAATCCAACCAGCTTTTGAAGGCTATAAACAATTTAGAGGTGCGCACCCGCCATAAGATGTTCATTGGTCTTATAGGCCCCAGCTTTACCTCTTTAGACGACCTCTTGGCCTTTAGCCTGTCTTTGGACACAGTGATAAATACCAAGGACTTAGATGACATAGAAAGGCTTCTAATCAGTGCAACTGGGCACGTCTCTAAGTTTTTTGCCACCTACAATGAGATGAGGGCCCAGAGGGGTGTCGATTAAGTAGCAAAATCTTGGCCCTTTGCCCTTTTATCTTAGAGGAAGCTAAAAAGCGTTAATGATTTAACGCGGGGTAGGCTTGGCACAATATTTAGTACAAAGATGATTTTTCCCTCTTGGTACCATTGCCTAAAAATAAAGCTCTAGGGATTTGATAACTAAAAGCTTAACCCAGCCCTTAAAAATAGAAAAGGGCTGGGGGGAAATTTTCCCCACCAGCCCCTACTTAGGCTTAAGGCTAAAAAGGTTTTTTGGGTTTCTTCTATCTAGGCTTGGTCAAGAAACAACTTAAATTATGAGGCTAGGGCAACCCCTGTTATTGGGAGTTCGAAACCCGTAAACTCCAATTCAGGCATTACTTTTTCTAAAATTCCCGGCTTTTTCAAGATATTTTTGAGAAATTCCTGGTTTAATGCGTGCCCAGTCTTGTAGGCCGAAAAGTGTCCTATGATAGGATACTGGGCTAAGGTAAGATCACCTAAGAAGTCCAAGATCTTGTGGCGGACGCACTCATCAGGGAATCTCAAACCCTCCGGGTTTAGGATCTCTCCATTAGTGCCTATTACCACGGCATTATCCAAGCTGCCACCCAGGGCAAGATTGTTCTGGCGCATCATCTCCACATCCTTTTCTAGGCAGAAGGTGCGGGCAGGACATATGTCTCTGACAAAGGCGGACTTGGAAAAGGAAAAGTACTTTGACTGGTTTTTCACGTAGCCAGGGAACTCTATCGAGCACTCCAAAGAGAAGCTCGAGGCCGGAGACACCGATATGAACTTCTCCCCAGTGGCATCTTCCAGGGCAAAGGCCTTTTTCACGAGGTAGAAGGGACGGGGGGCATTCAAGGTCTTGACCCCTGCCTTCTGTAACATGGTGGCCCAGGGGGCCGCGCTGCCATCTAGGATGGGGACCTCAGGCCCATTTACTTCCACCTTAAGGTTGCTGATGCCTAGGCCGCCTAAAGCAGCAAGCAGGTGCTCTAGGGTCCCTACTTTCTCGTCTCCCGCCCCAATGGATGTAGCTAGGCTGGTATCTGAGACGTTTTCAGTGGAGGCGCAGATGGGGCGGGCTCCAGGGTTGTCTACCCGCTGAAACCAGATGCCCGAGTCCTCGGGAAGGGGGATCAAGACCAGTTCCATGAGCTTGCCACTGTGGAGTCCTATACCACTTATCTGTAACCTTTGACTTAAGGTTTTTTGGAAACGAAACATTTGTTACCTCTGAAGCAAAATAGAAGACCTTTGTGAGGCCTCATGTACCATCCAAAGAGCAAAAATTAGGCCAATGATGAAATAGGCTAATTATCATATAACAAAGCACCTATATGATAAGATAGGTTAAAATTTTGTTATATTTCCCCTTGGATTTTATCCGGTCGTGGGAAATAGGCAACGGCTGTGGGGATTCCCTGCCACAGGAATTCCTGTCTACTTAGCTTATTTTCCCCTTACTGGGATTTTTGGGCCTTCCAGATTTTGCCCAGTCAAGCTATGCCTATCTAGGCATATTGACTGAAGTATCATGATATATCATGGAGAAGATAATCTCAACCACAATATGTGCCTAAAATCATTCCATAATTTAGTTTTTTTGAGGAAAAAAGCCTTCAGCTCCTTTTCTCAGCTAGAAATCTGTGAAGAAATATAGTTTATTTATAGGTTTATTACTGATTAAAGTTGTATATTTATTTATTATATTGTATTTTAATATTACTATAAATCTTTTTTTATTTTTTAAATTTTTAATAATTTGATTTTATCTTTAGTTTATCTTTTATTTATCTTTTAACTACGTATTACATTAAAATTATAAGAATATATTACTAATTTTTTCTTACTAATTCCCAGCTTTTTTTCTAATTTTCCAAACTATGGCAGCTTTTTGCTAGGACCTTGTTAGCCAAGCTGGAGTGTTTGTCCCCGTATCAAGATAGCTTTTAATTGGGCCCAGTTCTTGCTACTATTTTAGGAGGATAACCTGTCTTTTCTCTACCGGTTTAAGGAGGCATCCATGAGTAGATATCTTAAGACCCTGGCCATAGCCTTAGCTTTTTTCCTCGCTATGCCGCTTTACGCCCAGGCGCTTAGTTCCCCTAATACCCTAGAGACCAGTATCTCTGGTGCCGAAGTTACGGATAGTCCGCAATATATTAATGTAAGGGATGATAACGACTCGGAGGAACATAGTGGGGCCCGCATGGGTTCTAACAACAATAATCGCAATGGCAATAGGGATAGAGATAATAGACGGCCCTCTGGCAATAGGGATAGAAATGATGGCCGGGGCAAGGGCAAAGGTGACGACGACAAGTCCAATAATGGCCCCAGGCTTGGAAATAATAGACGGCATAATTCCAATAGGGACAAGCAATATTCAGTAAATTCCCAGGGAGTAGTGGTAGACGAGCAAGGTCGCCCTGTGGACATCTGGGGAAACCCCTTGGATCGCGATGGTATGTCCACCACTAACCCTGGCATCAATCAACCGCCTATCATAGATACCCATAGGCACAACCGTCCTGGCTACTATGGCGGTTACAAATACTACAATAGAAATGACAATATCTATTGGCCTCAGGTGAGCGCCCGCTTTTGCTTTGGGCTTTGGGGCGAATACAATAGATGGCGGAATACCAGGCAAATGAATTTAGATGCCAATCTTCAGGCGCTCTTTGTCTATGTGGATGATGCCCTGGCAATTAGCATTTCCTCCCATCCCAATTGGAGTAATGCCCAACTAGACGCCCAGGCCATGCTCATTTTTAGGGACTATGTGGACCGCAACGTCACTACTATGATGGTGGAAAACGGCACTTACTATATAATGTACCGGAACCAGGGGGTAGCTGATGGAGAAGGCGAGTGGGTGGTAACCCCGGTGGATGAAACCTGGATAGAAGAGAACATGGGGTCCGCTCCCATAGCCCTTCCCCAGGGCTCAGCCAATGTCCCCGGTATAACACCGGAAGGAGCCGAACCAGGCCCCTCCGTTCCCCGCAATAGTACAAATGGCGATCTAAGGCAGAGTACCAGAGACGCCTTCAATGCTGCTGAAAATGCCTGGAATTCTCAGCTCCCTTAAGCTAATACCTTTAGTTTTTGAGAAAATTAGGTTATAGTACATTCCGCTATTTTCACTCCATGTTTTTCCTGCCCCCTTTACTTTGGTGGGTAGAGTTTCCAGATAAAAGGTTACATTATGCTTTTGATAGATCTAAAACTACCGGTTAAAGAACTTAACGAACGCCTAGACCACCTAAGGGGGTATCTTTGACCTGAATGGGATGGATTTAAGACTTTCCGCGTTAAATTCGTCTATGGAACAGCCTGGCTTTTGGGACGATCCTCAAAATGCTCAGGCCATAGGCCAAGAGCGCACCCGCCTTGAGGAAAAGCTAAGTATTTGGAGGCGCCTGGAATCCCAAGCTGAGGATCTAAATCTTTTATTGGATTTGGCTTTAGAAGAAAACGACGAGACCCAGTCCGAAGATATCCGTCTGCGCCTGGAGAACTATTCCAGAGACCTGGAGCAGTACGAGACCCGCAGGATACTTTCGGGTCCCATGGATTACAACAATGCCATTATAGACATCCATGCCGGGGCAGGGGGTACCGAATCTCAGGACTGGACAAGCATGCTCCTGCGTATGTACATGCGCTATGCCGATCGCAACAAGTTCTCTTTAAAAATTATTGATAAGCTAGACGGCGAGGAAGCTGGTATTAAAAGCGTAACCTTTGAAGTAAGCGGTCCCTATGCCTACGGCCTCCTGTCTGCGGAAGCTGGGATCCATCGCCTAGTGCGCATCTCTCCCTTTGATTCCCAATCCAAGCGCCACACCTCCTTTGCTTCGGTCTTTGTTACCCCTGAAGTGGACGATGACATAGTAATTGAGATAAACGACAAGGATATTCGAGTGGATACCTTCAGGGCAAGTGGTTCCGGCGGGCAGCATGTAAATAAGACCAGCTCGGCTGTGCGTATCACCCATATCCCCACAGGGATAGTGGTCATCTGCCAGGATGAGAAGAGTCAGCACCGTAACAAGGATATGGCCATGAAGGTCTTGAAGGCCAGGCTCTTTCAGCTGGAGGAGGAAAAGAAGGCCAAGGATATCAAAGAGTTGCACGACAACAAAAAGGACATCGCCTGGGGCAGCCAGATCCGCTCCTATATCCTCCAACCCTACAGACTTATAAAAGATCACCGCACAGGCTACGAGAGCGGCAATGTGGATGCTGTCTTAGACGGCGACTTGGACGCCTTTATCAAGGCCACACTGCTCTGGAGGGCGGAAGATTAATTATACCTTAAGTACCATAGTAAAATTTTGGCAAATGAAGGCCTTCCTCTTTTCCCCATGGATAGATTTTTAGCCACAGAGGCACCTATGAAATCTTGGTTACCACATCTCGTAAGCGAGCTCGATCTTGGCAAGCAACCAGTTCTTGCCCAGACATTAAATGGCACTGAGACCCGGGCGGCTATTTTAGATCAGTCCGGTAAGGTAATGGCCGGTGATTTTCACGGTACTGGGGTCTTCAAAGGGGCCAAAAAGCTTATAGGCGACATGCTCCCTGGCAAACCCCTGGTGGCGGTGTCTGCGGACAAGAAAAGATTCCTACTAGAAAAGCAGTCCGGCGAAGAATCCCTCCTCTTCTGGAAGGAGGCCTTAGAAGGTCAGGAGGAATCCTGGGCAGCCTGGTTACTTACCATGATCTTCTCCAATAATGGTAAGGACCTAAAAGTGGTGCGCCATATCTTGGCCGCCCAGGGACCCTGGACAACTCCGCGCCTTCCAGATGGTGTAGAGGAATGGTCCCTCATGCCGTTAAATGCCGGCTTAGGACGCCTCTATATCTTTGGCGATGACGATATTGCCTTGGAAACAGCTGCCTTGGGCGGAAGAATAGGGCTCAAGGTGACTTTAGTTACCTTAAAGACCCGCCAGGCGGAAGCTGAGTCCTTCCAGAACGTGGGGAGTTTCAATGTCATAAGCTTTGCCCGCTTTACAGATTTGAACTCCGACGCCTTTGCCCTTTTAGGTTTAAAGACCGGTGTTTTTGTGCTGGTCACCACCAAGGATAATGCCGGCTTTATGGAAGAACTAGAGAAAATAAAATTAGGCTGGATGGGTTTAGCTGGTGACGCTTTACCCATAGGCTCCAATCCTGTAAAGATCTTTCCCGTAGCCCAGACTTCAGCGCAGATGGCCTTAGGTCTCATTACGGAAATGCTGGGAAGCTCGTAACTAAGGGCCAAGATACATACGATTTAATTAAGATTTACTTAGAGGGGTATGGAAAATTACATCTTCCTTTTAGCCCTAATTGAGTCTTTAAGCCAATATTATAGCTTATAAGCTCATTTTGTTTAAGTAGTATTAAAAAAAGCCATTGTTTTCAAGAATTTTTTGAAAAAAACTAGCAGCAAATAAAAAGATCATCTTTTTCATATTTAAAAAATTAGCTGCGCATATCTATCACCAAATTTATAGCCTAGCATCAAAAATCATCATTGCCGCGAATAATTTTTTGCTTTTCTTATGATTATTTTTTAAAAGATGGTGATGGCGAAGATTTTCGTTATATTTTTAAAAGTAAATATTTCTTTAGCCTATTATAGTAAATTTGTTTTTGCGTAGTCATAAAGGTGATTAACATTCAAAGCTAACTTAAAGTCCAAGAATATTAAGATAGGAGATATTTGCGCCTAGTTTGACCATTTTATCAAAAGGTTTTCTCCTAATCTCAAGAGTGCCCTAGCCTTTTTCCACCGTAGGGTCTAATGTAAGTCCCAGGGCATAGTTATCTTCCAACTCATCATAGAGCCCATCCTCTAAACTTTCTTTATCAGAGACTTTAGTGTCCATCTCTTCTGCTTCTTTAAGGACAGTGAGCTCATCTTCAGTAAGTTCCACAACCCAGTCCCCGGGTTTCCAGTCCCAGATAAGTACGTTTCTTGGGCGCGATCTTTGGATAGTTAAGGATATGAAGTCTTCTTGGCTAACTGAGCTCTCCAAAGTAAGTTGCGCTCTAAAAGCAGCCTTTAAAGCTATGCTGGTAAAGCTCCCACCGGATTGTCCTGTGGCAATAAATCTCCCTTTTGGCACAAGCCAGCTTTTTAGTGTTTCTATGTGTTTAGCCAGCTCGCCTGGGGCTATGGAAGTTACTATCAGGCTGAAGGTCTCGGAAAAATCATCCTTGTGAAGTCTAGCAAGTTTTGCCAGGGGAAGATTAATTGCTTCTACGGTATCCTCTAGAGTAAGGAACCCATTTATCTCCAGTAGCTCCATCAGGCTATTTTGGGCACTGGCATCGGCAAAGGAGAAGGTAACCGGTCCAGAGCCGAATTTCAAAGCTGCAAGTGGTAGGATAGCCGGCCCTTCGGCTATGACCAGGGTCTTTCCCCCTTTAGTTTCTGGGGCTCCTGGACCCGGGGTTAGGTAGTCTGCCATGGCCTCTATAGCAAGGGAGTATTCCCCCTGGCGCCTGGGGGAAAGAATGAGCCCCAGGGGGACTTTTAGCTCTGGACCCAAGGTTCCAGAAAAGTTAGCTGGTCCGTTTTTGCCCTCAGATGCTGGTAGGTAGCTTAGAATATCCGGCGGATTACATGCCGGAATATCAAGGGGATCCTCTACTTTAGGGTGATTGGGGTTATATTGTATTAGGCCTAAGGGACCTAAGAACTCCCTGGGAGAGTAAGAATCCCCCGGGCCCATTGGTAACCAGCTCAGCTTGAAACGGAAAGCCGGGTCCTTGTCCTTTATTACTGATTTTATCGTTTCGTAGAAATACCCCAAAAGGTCACCTTTGGGAAAGACCAAAGGAGGGGCTTGTAATTTTTCTTCCCCTTTTTCTGTTTCAGAGGTACTGGCGGAAGTCTTCCTTTCTTTTTGAGCTTCTAAGGGATGGGTAGCCTTGGGCTGCGATGCTGAACCTAGGCTTAGATTAGGGCCGTTATTATCGCCCATTACAGGCGAGGGCTTTTCCTCCCCCACAGGCAAATTGCTGCCAGCAACACCCTGGCCCTTATCTTTAGGGTTAATATCTAATGGAGCCCCAGATGTTGCGTCTAGTGTCAAAGCTTGAACCCTAGAATCGGATTCTAGGGTTATGAGGACCGCGAGCCCTGTGGGCGTCAGATAGGGATCCAGCATGGGTTTTTGGGTCATGAGCTTCCCCAACATATCCCTGGCAGCATTGGGACCTAGCCCTAATTCTAAAAGGAAGTAGAGGTTGGGGGGGGTGTTATTATCTGGCATAGATTTTTATCATCTTTTGGTCGAATAAGTTTTGGGGAAAATAAAAGTACAAGCTCTAGAAAGAGCTTTGGCACCAATAATCTAGTTCTTAGCCTCCGTATGAGCGCACGGCTATCTCGTTACCTAACTATTTCTTACGAAAACTAGTTTAATCTTTCATATGAAATATATCAATTTATTCGAGATTGTTCGAATAAAAAGTATCTTTTAATTTCTAGAATATGGATGATTATTTCCATTTGTCCAGAGATTTTAAGCGCCTCAAATAGGCGGATTAATGGCCAAAGGGACCTTAGATGGCACTTTGGGGCTAAAAAAAGACTGAGACGAATAAGTTTTCGTATTTGTAGCCTATTTTTTAGTCTTTTTAAGGGTTTAAAGCCACTCTTTTTAAGGGAGGTCATCCTTTTTTGAAAAAATAAAAATTTCCTTTGCAAAATTGCCAATATCCTTTAAACTAACTATTATTGCTCCAAGAGTAAAAAACTTCCCTAAAACTCCTTTTTGGGAAGATTAATACTCTACTTTACGTCGCAGGGTGGTCCAAGTAATGAAGACCTTAGGTGGTGGCGGCGTTCTATGTTCATCAGAAATAGTATTTATGAGCCGCAGCCCAATTTATGTCCCTGTAAAATAATGGCGCGGCCTTATGATGCGGTAAAAGTCCTTAAATGAGTGGGGACTTTAATGTAGGGATGCTGTCTTATAAAAAAACAACAAAAATGTTGTAAACTGAAAAATATCTCATTAAGGTGGACTGCTCAAATGTGACCGTGGCGTATTTTCGCCGGGCTCTTTAGGTATTTTAGGTTTTTTTATCAGCTAAGTTTGTAGATGTCTTAAGTATAAACCGGGCCCCTAATGGCAGGCTGGTTAGGAAATTAGGTTTCCATTAATTTGCTCTTTTTGTAAAAAATTGTTTAATTTTAGGAGAAGTTATGGCAGATCAGTCGAAAAAGCATTTGACAACTGTTTTCGGTTCCCCGATTACCAACGATAACATTTCCCAGACTGCAGGCGAGGGTGGTCCCATTCTCCTGCAGGATGTGGTGCTTTTGGAAAAATTGGCCCATTTCGGAAGGGAAAGGATCCCCGAGAGGGTGGTCCACGCCAAGGGAGCTGGGGCCTTCGGGGTTTTTAAGGTCACGGCGGATGTCACCAAATGGACATGCGCTGATTTTCTTTCCAAAGTGGGCAAAGAGACCGAGGTCTTTATGCGTTTTTCCACCGTGGGTGGTGAGAGAGGATTTGCCGATGCGGATCGGGATCCCCGCGGCTTTGCCTGTAAGTTCTATACCGCCGAGGGTAACTACGATCTGGTGGGGAATAACACTCCCATCTTCTTTATCCGCGACCCCATGAAGTTCCCGGATTTCATCCACACCCAAAAGAGGCGCCCGGACAACAACCTCCACGACAATAACATAAAGTGGGATTTCTGGTCTCTGACTCCGGAGTCCCTCCATCAAGTGGCTATCCTGTTCTCGGATAGGGGCGTCCCAGCCAATTTCCGGACCATGCACGGTTTCGGAAGCCACACTTACTTGTGGTACAACGAGAAAAACGAGTACTTCTGGGTGAAGTACCATTGGCGGACTAAGCAGGGCATTGCCAACCTCACCCGCCAGGAGGCCACCAAGATCTCCGGAGAAGACCCAGATCACGCCACAAGGGACTTCTACACCGCCATTGCGGACAAGGAGTACCCCTCCTGGGATCTGCAGATGCAGATTTTGACCCCGGACGAGGTGAAAAAGTTCGCTTTCGATCCCTTTGACGTGACCAAGGTCTGGTACCACGCGGATGCTCCTTTAATGACCATAGGTACCGTTACCCTGGACAAGGCCCCGAAAAACTACTTCCAGGAAGTGGAGCAGAGCGCCTTTAACCCCTCCAGCTTTGTCCCTGGCATTGGACCCTCCCCTGATAAGCTCCTGCAGGGAAGGCTATTCTCTTACCACGACACCCACCTCCACCGCTTGGGAGCCAACTACCACCAGATTCCGGTGAACTCCCCAAGGGGGATGAAGGAAGGTGCCTCTCCCAATGAAAGGGATAGCTATCTGGCCGACAGCTTTCCCTTGGGTGTCCCCAACTACTGGCCCAACAGCTTTGGTGGACCTGGTCCCAAACCCCTCCACTACCCGGAGGTGCCTGTGTCCGGTGCTGCCCACCGCTACCCAGTGGAGGTGACCCCGGTGGACTTCGTCCAGGCCGACGCCCTGTACTCCAGGGTCATGACCCAACCGGAGAAAGACAGGTTCCTGGACAATGTGGCAGACTCTCTGCACTCGGTGATAGACAGGATAAAGCTAAGGTCCATCGTTCTCTTCTACAAGATGAACCCGGAGGCCGCCAAGATACTTGCCGAAGCCACCAAGTCTGACTACGGCCAAGTTGAGAAACTCGCTATGTTGACCTATGACGAGTTGGTAAAGGCTACGGAAATGTAAAGTCCTTTTAGGGCCTGTAAATAATGCTTTTTTATATTTAAGGCTCTTTTTTCAGAATCTATTAGCAAAAGATCCGAAGAGACATTTTCTCTTCGGATCTTTTGCTTTATTTTTTTAAAATTCTCTCAATTGGCTTTCAAAAAATGCACATAAATAATAAGTTCTGAGCATTAAAAAATTTGATGAATCGTAAGTTAAATTTATACAATTATTGATTTAACAGCTTTTAGCACCCTCTCATTAAATGATTTTAGTCATTTAATTCGTGAGGTATTATAGAAACGCCCTTTTACTTAAACTTCTTTGCCCCAGAAACATAAGACATTTCTTTACCAATAGGTGCTTTGGCTAGCCTCAAAAGGGGTAGCTGGAACCTAAAAGGGTCCTAAGCTAAGGGGAACGAGCTCCAATAGCAACCATAAGGAAAATAGTCCACTATTCCATTGTGGAAATCTCTAAGAAAAACGAGAATCCTTTTTTGGATAATATATGTTTCAAAATGGTAGTGAAAATTTTTTAAAAACAGTTTGGGCTTTTAGTATAAAGCCTCACTTGGATTGTTTCAATTGAATCTGATTATGACGAAACAACACAAAGTCCACTTTGCTTTATGATGCCCTAGGATGGCCTGAAGGTAGCGTACTTAAACCAGCTCCACCCAACCCCTGGTGTCCTCTTTTAAGCCGTACTGGATGCCCACAAGTTCGTCGTAGATCGTCTGAGTAATCTTGCCGATTTTGCCGTTGCCTATTTCATAAACCGTATCGTTGTAACACAAACAACCAACTGGGGAAATGACAGCAGCTGTTCCTGAGCCAAAGGACTCAGTGAGGCGGCCACTTTTTTGAGTTTCCAGGATCTCATCTATAGAAATGGACCTTTCCTCTGCCTTAATACCCAGATCTTTGGCCACTGTTAGGACCGAGGAACGGGTGATGCCAGGTAGGATGGTGCCTGTTAGGGGCGCTGTCACAATGGTGTCGTCTATGACGAAATACATGTTCATGCTCCCCACTTCTTCTACTAGTTTATGGGTTTTACTGTCCAACCATAGAAGTTGGGTGTACCCTTTCTGGCTGGCTAACTCTGTAGCCAATAGGCTTCCGGCGTAGGAAGCCCCTGCCTTTATCTCTCCCAGGCCCCCTGGGGCAGAGCGGCTGTAGAAGTCTTCCACATATATTTTTATAGGCGCGAAACCCTCTGGATAGTAAGGACCCACTGGACTTAACATGATGAAAAAAAGGTATTCCTTGGCAGGCCTAACACCCAGGTGCGGTTCTGTGGCTATGACAGTGGGCCGTATGTACAACGAGGAACCAGGTTTGGAGGGGACCCAGTCCCCATCTATTTTCAAAAGCTCTTTGGTGGCTTGTAGGAGGAATTCTTCGTCTAAATAGGGGATGGCCATACGCCAGGCGGAGCTGTTTAAGCGTTTGAAATTGTCTTGAGGCCTAAAAAGGGCTAGTTTTCTGTCAGGGTGGCGGTAGCATTTGAGGCCTTCGAAGATAGTCTGGCTGTAATGGAGAACCATGGCAGCTGGAGAGAGTACAAAGGGTGCGAAAGGCTCTATTCTGGGGTTCTGCCATTTGCCTTCGAAATAATCCATCTTGAAAATGTGATCAGTATAGATGTCACCGAATCCCAAGGCCCCCTCGTCGATGGGATGGAGTTTTTTATGATTGGGAAGCTGTTTGTGAATTAAGATTTCCATAAAGTACCTGTTCCAGCATTTTTAGTTACAGTATTTAAGTTCGCGTTATTGGGCTATTTTGGGAACTGTACCCTTGATTTTATAGGTTCACTTATTTTTCAGGCTCGTTTTTCTTAAATTTCAATGCTAGTTTTTCCGCCACCGGGCGAGGCACCATGTGACTTATATCTGCTCCGAAGGAAGCAGCTTCCTTTACTGTTGAAGAGCTTATGAAAAACCATTCTTGATCCGCCATGAGAAATACAGAATGGATGTCTTTTTTTAAGTGCTTGTTCATGATAGCCATCTGAAACTCGTAGTCAAAGTCCGGTGTTCCCCTTAGACCTCTTAGGATGGCGGAAGCCCCCATTAGGTGTGCGAACTCAACTGTCAGACCTTCGTAGCTCTGTATTTCCATCCTTTTAGGAGGAAAATGGTCAAGGGATGCCTTTAAGAGCTCAACCCTTTCATTTACGGAAAAGAGCGTGGACTTTAAGGGGTTTATAGCTACTGCCACGATGAGTTTGTCAAAGATAGCAAGGCCTCGGCTAACCAAACTGACATGACCCAAAGTAGGAGGGTCAAAGGACCCTGGATAGATAGCTATAGCGCCCAAGTTATTGTCCGCCCTCTTTAGGCTCATCATTATCCTTGCTCGTCTCTGGCTCTGTAGTCGGTTTTACATCGCCTGGGTGAGCATGGCGATGGGGAATATCAAGGGTATCCTCGGGCTTATGCTCATGGTCATGGTAGTGGGTATGCTCGTGCTCATGTCCCTCATGGGTATGGCCGTGCTCATGTCCCTCATGGGTATGGCCGTGCTCATGTCCCTCATGGGTATGCTCGTGCTCGTGTCCCTCATGGGTATGCTCGTGCTCATGTGCTTCATGGGTGTGCTCGTGCTCGTGTCCCTCAGGGGTATGGCCGTGCTCAGCCTCTTGCCCATCATGCTCATGCGTATGCCCATGCTCATGCTTATGCCCATGGATATGTCTATGCTCATGGGTATGCTTCACGCCATCTTCGTGCTCGTGTTCATGCTCGTGAAAGTGAGGATGATTGTGCGAGTGTTCATGGGGATGATCGTGATCATGGGGGTGTTCGTGGGTATGGGTGTGCTGAGACGCATAGTTTTCCGCTATCATACCCAAGAGTTGCTTTCTTCTTTCTTGGATAGAATGTTGCTCCCTTCTCTTTATCTCCTCGATTGTTTCTTCCCTATTGAGTTCCTTTATTACCACCTGGCTGTTTAGGTATTTTATGAACTTGTCATACTTAACATCGGAACGGATGAGGTTAATATAACCTTTGTCCAAGGAAATCTGCTTTTTTAACACGTCCACTTTAGTTCCGGTTGATTTTGAAAGGAGTGCAATGTAGTCTTCTATGTCCTCTTCCGAGACGCTAAAATTTTGCTGTTTGCATATCTTGTCATAGATAAAGGTCCACTTAAGATTTTCCTCAATCTGGTCATAGTAGGATGAAAGCAATTTTGTATCAGAGGCTGTGGGTATGCCTTTTTTAATGCGTTCCAAAGTCAACCTTGGTAAATCACTTTCGGCTAAGACCTTTTTGAGCTCTAGGTCTTTTAGCCGGTCGGGGATGTTTATTTCAGTGAGATTGAGGATGGCTCTCTTGAGGTCGTATTCATAAACCTGCTTAAATTCCTTAACGTAGCGTTTATTGAGAGTGTCCCTAATAAATGTTTTAAGGTCTTCCAGGGTATTTATGCCGGCTATCTGCGTGTTTTGGGCTAGCTCGTCGTTTAGCTCATGCTTCATGACTAAATTAACCTGTTTTATTAGCACTTTGTAGGTTACAGTCTTTCCAGCTATTGCTCGATTTTTGTGCTTTGCATCCATTTTACAGGGGATTTCGAGGATACTTCCCTTTTTTTGTCCTATGGCGTTCTTGGCAATAAAGCCAAATAGCGAATTTTCTTCCGTAATTTCCTGGTTTAATATGATGCTTTTGTCTTCGAGCTCAGTTTTTTTAAGGTCTATTTTCTTTTCCCCCAACCACATGGTGTAACTTACGATTATATTGTCACCTACCGCTATCACGTGGTCTTCGGGAGCCTGTTGTAAAGTGGCACTGTCTTCCTGGTAAATTTCAAGTTCCCGGTCTACTTCCATTTCGTCTACTAAGGATGATAATTGTACGAGTTCTATTTTGGAGAAATCTGGGAGTTCAAATTGGGGTAATACAACATAGGAACCGGTATAGTGAAGGGGCGATTCCAGGGAGAAGGTTAAAGTTTTGGTCAGAAGGGGTGTCAGAGTGGTGATATTTTTCTTTACTAAATCCGCTTGAATCGTTGGGATCACGATACTAGCTAAGACATCTTCCTTAACTTCAGACTCACGCTTACGTATGATTACATGATCTGGTATAAAGCCAGGGCTGAAACCAGGGATCTTAGCCCTTTGATACTTGGCAAGGATACCTAAGAGCTCTGCCCCATAATCTTCCCAATCCATGTCAAGTATTACACTTTGAGTAGAATCTTCCACGTGATCTTCTATAGCGATTCGCATATAGATGAACTCCCCAAAAAAGATGGTGCGAGAGAGGGGATTTGAACCCCTATGACCTTGCGGCCGCTGGCTCCTAAGGCCAGTGCGTCTACCAATTCCGCCACTCTCGCTAAAATTAAAGGCATGAATTGTTGATGCCGCTAATAACAATATGAAATTTACTACGTCCTCAAGGCTAAAGTAGCTAGCATAGCAGAAAAATTAGTAAATTCAAGGGTTGAACAGCTTGAAGGAGTAAAAAGTCCCTTGCTTCTGTTTATTACATCAAAGTAATATTAATTATTAGCATATAATTATAATTTTAATTAGTTATATTACTTCATAATTTTAACTAATCAAATCCTTATTTTATAGCTTCCCAAAGTCCATAGGAACTTCAGCTTAGAACGTATACTATACCAGAAGTTCGTCTTAAAAAGCAAGATTATTTTATGGAAATGTGGAAATGTGGAAATTATAGAGATCTGCAAGGGCATTTAAGGGATAAAGAGCATAAGCTAGCCGCAATGGTTTATTTATTGATCTAAAGGCTGGAAGCAATAAAAACTTCTGGCAAAGCTTTTAAAACCCTAAACTTTAACTGAAAAAGCCCTGGCTGCAGCTTGTCCTTGTAGCAACTAATAATTTTCTTAATTTTGCAATAAATAGTGAGCTTAAAGGCAATGCTAGTAGATTTTCTTTCTTTCAGATGAGGAGCCCACGCCTAGGATCTCTCGATATTTGGCCACAGTCCTTCTGGCTATCTTGATGTTGGAGCCTCTTAGGATCTCCACTATCCTTTGGTCAGATAGGGGCTTTTTAGGGTCTTCTGCGGTTATTATTTGCTTGATACGGTTTTTTACGCTCTCAGAGGAAAGGGATTCTCCCTGAAAGCGATTGATGGGGCTATCAAAAAAGTATTTGAGCTCGAATATGCCCCTGGGGGTGTCCACATACTTGTTGGTGGTTACCCTGGATATGGTGGATTCATGGAACCCCAGGTCATCTGCCACGTCCCTGAGGACTAGGGGTTTCAAGTACTCTATCCCATGGTCCAGAAAGTCCCTTTGGAACTTGAAGATGGATTCAGTGACCCTGTAAATGGTCCTCTGGCGTTGCTGAATGCTGCGGATTAAGAAGGTGGCCCCTTTGAGCTTTTCTGAGAGATATTTACGGGTCTCGTCACTGGAGTTTTTGTCAGAGAGGAGTTTCCTGTAGGCATTGGAGAATTTTAGGCGCGGCATGCCGTCTTCGTTTAAAGAGATGACGTAATCGTCGCCCACCTTGCTTATGTAGACGTCCGGGGTGACGTAGATGGGGTCCGATGAGGAATAGGCCAGTCCCGGGTTGGGGTTCAAGGTCTGTAAAGTGCCTATGGCGGCTAGGACCTGTTCTTTATCCACTTTGAGGGCGCGGCACAATGCCGGCAGATCCTTTTTCTCAAGGAGCTTCAGGTAATTGAGGCAAATTTCATAGGCTGGGGAGTCGGTAAGTCCCAATTGAGTTAGCTGCAAAAGGAGACATTCACGAAGATTCCTTGCAGCAATGCCAGGGGGTTCCAGTTCCTGGATTCGTCTAAGGGTCCCTTCCATGGTGCCCTCAGAGGTTCCCGCCTGCTTGGCTAGCTCCTCCATGGTGGCGGCAAGATAGCCATTATCATTTAAGTTTCCTATGATGCACTCGCCGCGGAAGAAATCGCTCTTGTCCAAGGCGGCAAAGCGCCACTGATTCGTAAGGAAGTCCGAAAGTGAGGTCTTGGCTGCAGTGAAGGTTTCAAAGCCTGGAGTCTCTTCTGGGGTCTCATGGCTACCCATGGCCAAGTTGGAGGAAGGTGAGCTGGAGTATTCCTCTAAATAATTTTCCCAATCGATATCTTCGCGGATTTTTTCCTCGCTATTTCCCACAGTATCGGCGAATTCTGAAGTTTCCCTGGGCGCAGTTTTCTCTGGGACCTTGTCGTAGTCAGGATCGTCTGCGGCGTTTTCAGACTCGCCCTCCGGGGTGTTGGCCGGAGCTGTGAGCTCTAAAAGAGGATTGGACATCATCTCATTAGTAATTTCCTCGGTTAGCTCTATATGATTCATCTGCAATAGCTTGATGGCCTGTTGCAGCTGTGGTGTCATGACCATCGTCTGAGACTGTTTCTGAGTTAGGTGAAGTTCCATAGCCATGACGTTATCTCCGAAAAGCCAAAGAGGCCTTGGTGCTTTGGTTTATAGTTAATCCTTTGGAATATTGATAGATTTATAAAAATACTTAAAGTGAAAAGCCTTGTCCTAAATAGATGCGTCTTACCAGCTCGTCTTCAGCAAGATCCACAGGTCTTCCCTCCCTTAATACGTGGCCCTCGTTAATGATATAAGCCCTGTCGCACACATTTAAAGTCTCTCTAACATTGTGATCCGAGATTAAGATCCCCAGACCCTTGTCCCTAAGATGTCTTATGAGGTTTTGGATATCACCTACGGCTATGGGGTCGATACCTGCAAAGGGCTCGTCAAACAATAAAAAGACAGGATTTAACGCCAATGCCCTGGTGATCTCCAGGCGCCTCCTTTCTCCTCCTGAAAGGGATATGGCCCGGTTCTTGGCTAGATGGGTAAGGCCTAACTCCCCCAAGAGGCTGTCCAAACGTTTTTGACGTTCTTTGGAGGACATCTCTATAGTCTCTAGTATGGCCATGACATTGTCGCGTACAGATAAACGGCGGAATACTGAGGGTTCCTGTGGTAGATAGGTAAGACCCATACGGGCCCGTTTGTACATGGGGGAATCAGTAAGATCGTGATCGTCTAAGAGAACTTGTCCTTTATCCGGGGCAATGAGGCCCACCAACATATAGAAAGTAGTGGTCTTGCCTGCCCCATTGGGTCCCAAAAGCCCACAGATTTCACCTACTCCAAGGGAAATAGAGACCCCATCCACCACCTTTCTAGGTCCATAACTCTTGACCAGTGCGGAAGCCGCAAGATGCTTGGGAGAGGTCAATTGCCACCTGTCCCCTGGTCATAGAAGGCTCGCACCCTCTGGCTGCCTTCACTGTCCACCAGGCTACGGTTTTCATCTAGGTAGTAAGTAATCTGATGGCCAGTTATGGAGCTTTGTCCCTGCCAAACCCGAGCATCACCGGTCAAAATCAGCCTTCTGGGCAGGGCCTTGGCGAGATACAAGGCTTTTTGAGCCACTGCCAGGCGCTCCCCTTCCTGGATCTTGACCGCTCCCTCGCACTCTACCTTGTCTATCTCCTGACCTCCTCCTCTGCGTAGTGGTGAGCCATTGGAGGAGCTTTGGTCAGGCGCCGCATTGGGGTCCTCTAAAGACGCTTCTTCAGAGCCCAATGCATCAGCAGTCTCTTCTGGAGTAGAGTTGGGAGGAATGTAGCTTCCAACCGGCTGGTAGGTGACCCGCATAGTGTCGCAGCTTATCACCAGATCTCCTTGCCGAGCCACCACCCTACCCGTGAAGGTAATCAAGCGTTTAGCGTCGTCTGCGGTCATGTGGTCCGCTGAGATGGAGATGGGGCCTTGGGTGTTGGTCCCCCCCAGACCAGAAGTAGCAGAAGCAACTTGCCCCTGGGCTCCAAGGGTACCAGGGAGCAGGATAAAGGCTGCGATTAAGAGGATGATGGATAATAAGGGTTTCATAAGAGCTTATTGGACAATACCTATGGTCAGATAGACTTTGCCGTCCACCTCTAAAAAGCCTCGCTTGGAGTCGTAGGTGAAGCTATCTCCAGATAGGCTCATGGTGGGATCTTCCAGGCAGAAGGCAGCGGGACTTGAGACGGTACCTTGTTTCATGTCCAAAGTGAGTCTCGGGCTAGTGAGAATCGTACCCTTGGAGTCGGAAGTACGGACCGCGCCGGTCAAAACCACCAGGTTTTGGTCTGGCTCGTAGCGACCGTTGTCAGCTTTAACATTAAAGGTATCGTCCAGAGAAATGATGTTGGCATCGATGTCGTTTAAGATGAAATAGTTGTTGTCCTTAAAGTAACTAGCTGTTATTGCCTTTAAGGCCATGGTCCTGTCGCCGGTTCCAGTCTCGTTTAAGACCAGGTTACTGAGCCGCATGTCCACGTTGGCAGGTAGCATGTCCTTTAAAGTTCCCAGTTTGTAGCCAGGCCAGTTCTTAGCATTCCAGACCAGTAATCCTAGGATTACTACAAAACCAATCAAAAGAGGGAGCATAAAGAAGCGCAAACGGGACATTTACTAATCTTTCATGGTACTTGCAGGGCCGGGTGGAGGTGGCTAAGAGACTTTATAGGTGATTATATCCTGAGAGGAGGAGGGTGTCAAAGGGTTTTATAGCATTTTCTGTGCCGATCTTGATTTTTGGAATTACACTTTAGTTAAGTATAAGAAAAAATTGAAGCTTTTAGTAAAGTTAGCCTGTGAGCAGGCTCTAAGGAAGGAAAAGGAGCAGAAACAGGAAAGCTAAAATGGAAGCTAAGGGAGGATAGGTAAAGGGAGACTAGAGAGGCTAAGAGAAAGCAAGATATTCCTTAGCTTCTAGTTATTAGCTAATTCTTGTCACTTTTTAAATTGTGGTTTATGCTAAGGCTTCACATTTGGAGGCGGCTAAGTTAGCAGAGGGATAAATTCCATATTAAAGAATAATCTCTAGGTGGACTCATATGCAGCAGGAAAAAAATATTTTAAGGCCAATAGACAAAGTTGAACAGATATTGTCTAGTTTCAGAGAATCGGTAAATTTCAAAGGATTTTTTCCCTCAAATAATCTTGTTTGCGCTTGACTTAAATAAGCTTTATATGGTGGGATAGTTAAAGATACAATACGATATAGAGTATTAAAGTAAAAGTTCTTTTAACTGCTAGCTGTCATTACCAAGCTTCCATAATTTAAAAGTCTGCAAATTGTCGAAAGTGCTCATGAGGAATTTATGTCCAACAGAGCTCAAGAGCTAAAAAAGTATTCTTTAGGAACTAATGGCACAATATATTGTATCATAACGTTAGAATTTTATAGCCGGAAAGAAAGCGGCCCCAAGAGATCGTAATAGGACATTTATGAAAAAATTTTATGTTTAAGGAGTAAAAGTCTATATCAAAAGTTCCTGTAAGTTTATGAATTTAGCCTAAAGACTGGAGTAATCTTTGAAAATCATTTTGTTCGAATCAATTTAATCTCGCTTTATCTGCTATAATCACCACTTTTTAATATTTTTATCAAGAATCAATTATTTTTTGTATAAAAATGTTTACCATTTTTCATGTTAGGAAATTTATATATTTCAAGGAGAAAATTAATTCTATCAGGCAGAAGAATCGAGGGTATTTATTGGGGAAAAAATTAATGAAGATATCTCTTATTTTGTAAATCGCTATGATTGATCACAAGGTAAAAAGGACCTGTATAACCAGAGATATCAAGCTTCAAATTATATAGTGCCGATGTTGGTTTATATTACTACTAAATATTCTAATTCATTTTTCATCTGGAATTCCTGGAACTTTTTACGCATCGATTTGTGACTTTGAAAATTTTTTTCAAATTTTTAACTATATACTGAAAATTCAAGTTTTTTATCAATATATAGTGTCCTCATCGTAACAAAAGATATTTTTGTCACACTCAATCAAAAAAGTACTTGACAAATTTTTATTTTTGATTATATTTGATAAGGGTCGATTATTTTTTTAAGCTATTTCAACAAAAAAGGTGTAAGTATGGGAGACAACGCAAACGAGACAGAAAATACTGGTGCACAGCCTTCTGTTGTTGATTCATTGCTTCCAGGTCATATCTTCTATGAAGAAAGGGAATCTGCAACTTACGCTAGATATGTCAAATCCACTTATACTAAAAACGGTAAAGTCTATCATGAGTACGAGAACCTTGGCAGAGTTATAGACGAAAGACTTGGTATTTTTAAAAACCGTAAGCGTGGGTACTTTACTTTTAATATGCATTCTGGATATGGAGACGTTGACCCTCAAACAAATTTTGCCGCATATGATAAGGAACGGTTAGAATATTTAAATTTTGGAGATGCATGGCTGATAGACCAATTATTAAAACAGCTTGAACTAGGAAATATATTGGACAACCTTTGTCCACATCATGTGAACACACTTAAATCTCTTGTGTGTTTCAGAGTAGCAGAACATCATAGTTTCGATAAAGCAAAGGACTGGTATCGTAAATCCTATGCTAGGATACTTTATCCTGGAGCTAAGCTCGATTCCAGCTCTATAAGCAAATTACATGCTCTGATTGGCCGTGAAGAGAATTATAAAAAATTTTTTGAATTATATTTTGATCGTCTTAAGCTCATAAAAAATGCAAGAGGACAAAAATCTTTCCCTATACTTATAGACAGCACAGGTTTGCCTAATGGCATTAAGACGTATTTGACTACATGCAACAATCATAACAGTGTTGTAAGTAATGAAATTAGACTGATATATGTAGTTGATAAGGATACGAAATTACCAATTTTTTATCGTTATATTTGTGGTAATATAATTGACAACACTACATTGATTAACACTATAAATTCATTATTACAGCATAAAATTGATATAAATTTAGTTATTATAGATGCTGGCTACTCTTCCTCAAAAAACTTAAAGCAATTGATATCTTCAAAGATACCTTTTGTTACACGGTTACCACATAATAGGAAAGAATATAAGCTTCTTATGGAAAATTACGGAAATAATCTTGAACTTCATGAAAACGCAGTAAATTTCAATGACAGAACCTTATACGGACAAAAAGTCACTGTTGATATTGAAGGTAAGAAATTATACGCATATGTTATGGTAGACATAAAAAAGAAGTGTGATGAGCAAATAAGAATTGAAAGAAAATACGATGATGAAAGTGATGAAAATATTAATAAAAAATTGCAATCAGCAGGTAAGTTCATTTTGTTATCGTATGATGAGTATGACACAAAAGAGATAATACCTTTATATTATAATCGTGCGATAATTGAACAAGTATTCGATATCAGCAATAATTTTGCTGACTTATTGCCATTAGGGCCACATTCAGAAGAAACAATCAGAGGACGCTTGTTAATAATATTTATAGCAACGATAATATCTACATATGTGAGCAATGAATTAGTTGGCTCAAAGTACAGCACTAGCAATGCTTTCTACAAAATGCATCACTTAGGAATCAAGCTATACGAAACGGCAGCTATTGTAGAAGAACTAACCAAAGAACAGAACGACATTTTAGGTCATTTGAAAATAGTATGTGACTTTCCACAAGAAAGAGGTAATCTCCTTAAAAAAGATTCCTATCTAGATAAAGTGAAGAATGAAATTAAAAGGAAGGGCCGAGGGCGACCCAAGGGCAGCAAGAACAAGGATAAAACCGGTGTACAGGCAAAGACTTTTTTTGACTCCTCAGTACCCCCTAACAGAGGCCGAGGGCGGCACAAGGGCAGCAAGGACTGAGTATAGACCTAACTTAGCTATCGCTATCGCCTTTTAAATGTAATGAACTCATATGGTTGTTGTCATTTATCAAAACATGTGGTACTCAATTAACTAGACAATGCATAAATCATATTAAGTATCATAAAAATTTAATAGGTATCGTGATAGCGTTTTCAAAACAAAGGATATCTAATTATGCAAGCTTCCCGCAACTTTCTCTTTTTAACCTTTCTATTTTTAACTATCGGTTTTTTAACAACTTTTATTACTTTAATAACGCCGCTCTATGCAGATACAAGATGCAAGGAGAACTACCGCGGTGAAACAGTTTGTGAAGAAACGGATCGCTGGGGAACCCCTCAAGGAGACACACAAACTCGATGCAAGGACAACTACCGTGGTGAAACAGTTTGTCAACAAACGGATCGATGGGGAACGCCTCAAGGAGACACACAAATTCGATGCAAGGAAAACTACCGTGGTGAAACAGTTTGTCAACAAACGGATCGATGGGGGTCGCCTAAGAACTAACTTGCCAACTTAATCTGAGCATCAGATTAAGTTACAATCACCAAAATTCATTTAACAGTTTCCTCCAAAAGAATCCATAAAATTATTATCGCATCCGGCTGGCACCTTGCCAGCTTGTCTTGGTAAATTTAGATATCCATCCCAGAAGCTATGCTATTAAAGCCCTGTTAAAAAGATGTCAAGGCTGATTATGCCAACCTGGACAGTTTCGATTTTCTCTTCCACAGTGGGCTAGTTTGCAGTAGGCAGAAGTTATAGGACGGACAATAGTTATCGTCATCTCGCTAAACAGGGTAATTTCTGGTTAATAGAAAAATTTAGGCTCTTCCAGTAACATAGATACCCTAGTTTGACTTTTAGTTGTCTTCGAATTTATTCACCTTACAGACCAAAAGTCCGTGGTTCCCTTGTCGGATAATCTTTCAGTCAATATGGCTTTAAAATAGAAAGTGTCGTGGTCGAAGCTGCGTAACTCTTTTATCAATTGCTTAGCTGTTTTTTTGCGCGGGAGTAAGCCAGTTCTATAGAGCACAGCGATCTGTGCCCTGTCCTGTCTTCACTCGCTGTTTATTATAGTAAGCTCACATTCACTGGAACGCGTTTGGGAGCCCGGTTTGCACTCTGGCACATCTGTAATCGTATAATTCCATTGGGCAGCTGGAGTAATCATGATTCCTCCACTAAAAGTTGTGGTATTACCCTCGACTTTGTATTGACTTTCGTCAAAAGCAAAGTATACTCCACTAGACATGGCAACAGCTTTATACACAGGCTGCCCATCGAAGATAATAGTCGTATAGTAAATTTCTTTGCCTGTTGACGTGTCTACAAACCGGAAGGATGTAGGCACTCCATTGAATTCTTCTAACTCTACCTTTAGCGTTGTTGGTTCTTCCCCGCAACTCGACAATAGAAATAAAAACATCATTACGCTGATAATCAGACAGGCTGCCTTTCCAAACACCGTTTTTTTCTTTGTGTACATTAATAACCTCCGTTTTGTACAAGATGAAAAAAGATAAATTGTCCGCCAATGTATCGTGGCTCAATTGTACCCGACTTAGTCAGCTGAACCTAGTCATGGTTAAAGCCAGGATGTTTTAATTTGCTTTCAAAATGCCAGTCCCTGGTTTGATGATGACTTACCACCTAGTTGACCATTCTGACAATACCACCACATATAATTCGTAGGTTTGCGTGGTATATTTTATTCTAAACATTCGATTTTTTTCAAGCTATTTTCTAAATTGGACAGAGCTTGAAACATGCTAAGCACCAGTTTAGAGCCAATCACTTTGACATATGAGCAGATTAACTCCTATCAGCAAATCAAGATCGATGGATAAAAACCACGTCTGTCCGGAATAATCTTATGATAAGCAGAAAGAATAAATAGGTATAATTTTAAGTATTATATATATTAAAGAGTATAATTGTTAATATTTAATATATTTTATTGAATCAAAGATATTATATGATAATTTCTACAAAACATCTTATACTGTATGATATATAAGAAGATTACATTTTTTTTTGCTTTACTCCATAAAATTAT
>JAITII010000145.1 GCA_031279515.1 Deltaproteobacteria bacterium | reverse complement strand
GTCTTGGTTTCAAAGACAATGACTCGGATGCTTTCGGTATTCAGCTTACCTACCAGTGGGAAGGTGGCGGTTTTGCCTTTGGGGCTGCCTATGTACGCGATGTAGCAGATCCCTATGTTGAGAGCGACTACGCTATCTTTATCAATCCCGCCTTTGTCCAGAGCTTCCAGGGAACCTGGGGTGAATTCGCCATTCACTTTGAAGGCAAATTCGGTTGGGGCGAGAGGGCTTTCAGCCGGTATTTCTTAGGCGAGCCGAATACTTTTGACAACACTATGGATAGCAAGGGCATTGGCATCTATTTGGATGGCGTATGGACTTACGGCGATGGTGCCGGCGATATCACTCTGGCTACCTGGTATGTGAGCGGCACCGATTCGGATCCCAGAAATTACCGTGACAATGCTGTTGTCCCAGTAGACAACAAAACCTTGGTGAGCATGGGCGATTTTGCTCCCTTCCTGGTGGCACATAATGGCGTGACCCTCGGCACTGGCATATTCTCCAACACTTTTGGCGGGATAGTCTTTGACCAGCATTGCGAAGATTATGCCTTCTGTGACCAAAACTACGGTCTTGTAAACCAGTGGGGCATTGCCATCCTAGGCAATCATAAGCTTACCCCTGAGATCGCAGTAAATTACGGCATTGGCTATTTCAGGTTGGTAGAACCAGCCTTATGGTGGCATTTATATACGCGTAATGGCGTAGCGACTTATCAGTCCCAGAGCACGGATCTAGGTTGGGAAATAGACATTGGTTTCACCTTCCAGCTCTATGAGCACCTGTCCTTTGAGACCCAGTTCGGCTATATGTTTAATGGGGACGCCTACTCCATTTACGAGCCCGCGGAAAACGTGGCTGACCTTGGCACTTGGCATAGTCCTCATGACACCTTTGCCTGGGCGAATGTTATTGCCTTTACCTTCTAATTTAAAATTTCTTATTTTAGATAAAAAACCCCCTGATCTTTTCAGGGGGTTTTTTATTTCCAGAGGTCTTAGGCAAAAAGCTTGGGGCTCTTGGTTGGGAAATAAGCCTAAAGGGTATTTAAAAGAGGTCTGCCTTCTGGAAAATAGCTTAGGGCTTAGTGAAGGGTAAATATCCTAGGGATTTTTATCCTGTGCCAAGAGAAAGCCCCTAAAGAAAAGACTTTAGGGGCTCTAGGGTTAAGGGTTGTTATTGGAGGAGGTCTATATGTTGTTGTCTTAGAGGGTACGTACTGGAGGGGTTACGATGGTATTGACCGTCTCTCTGGGGGCCATCTTATTGGCTTCGGGGTCATTGCAGACCACTTCCCAGGCTTGAGCCAGGGATACCATCATGTTTTCTACGTCGGAAAGGCCGTTGCCGTCGCGGCTGACCTTGGCGCGTAAGAGGTGCTCATTCCAGAACTTATAGATGCGCCTTAAGTTTACGGCAATTTCTCCGCCTTCCTGCATATTCAGGGACTGGTTGAGCTCATTTATGATGTCCAGGGCTCTATTAATGTTGCTGGCCTTGGCGGGGATATCTCCGTTTTCCTGGGCCAGAATGGCCTCGCGGATAAATTTGATGGCCCCTTCATACAGAATGATGATGAGGCGACCTTTGTCCACCGTGGTGACCTGGGTCTGCCTGTATATTTCACTGCCGTAAGCGTTCATGATTGCCTCTTAACTTAAGTGGGTCTGTTGATGGACCCATTTAGTGTTGGATTGAAAGGGCGGCTTGGCTGCCCTTTCTCAGAAAATAATGCAAGTTTGATGCCTAAAAATTCTAGGAAAAACTGTTCCTTTGTCTTATCCTCGAAAAGCCTTGGTAAAAGGGGAGATACTATTAAACTTACATAAAAACCTAAGTTTTTAGGATTCTCCGTAAAATAAATGGCATTAGCTTAGCTAGAAGAGCTACTTAAGGATTCTATGGAGGATTCCAGCTTGCTCTGCTGGTCTTCCAGAGACTGCAGGGACACCTCCAGGCGGTTAAACTTATCGGTTAAGCGCTGGCGTACCTGCTCTATGCGCCTTTCTTCCCTGGCTATTTTGGCATTGATGTTCTCGATAATGGCTTCGTAGTTCTCCTGGAGGGTTACCAAAATGCCTTTGCCTTTCTGGGTAATATTTCCTTCGTCATCTGTTATGTCCGTGTCTGAGGTGATCTTGGCCATCTGCTCTCCCATATCCAGGGCTATACCCTTGACTTGCACTATAATGTCTTTGCCTTCGGCATTCTTGTCAGAGAATTCCCCTTCGAAGGTGAAGAGCTTAATAACAGCCTCTGGATTGGTATTGATGCATTCTAGGAGCGTGGATTCTTCCACCTTGTAAAGTCCCTGGTTATCAGGGTCCGAGGTGATACCTATCTGGGATAGGGTGTAGTAAACCAGGCCATTTTCCTCTAAAAACTTATCCCTCTTTTCTATGCGCTCTTTAGTAGTCAAGGAGGGATCTTGGGCAAAGGGTACTATGGAGTTATACATAAGCTTATCCAGATTGCTTTGGGCTATCTGGAAGCCATAGTTGCCTATCATGACACCATTGGCGTTTTCCCTGGAAGTTACTACTTGTCCAGAATCATCCATGGTGACCTCTAGATCCGACTCGCCCCACTTAGTGTTCTCCAGGATATAGGTCTTACAGTAGTTTACTGAGTTTATGAGTTGTGTAATCTTGTCTGCCATGGCCTGGGAATCGTTTCTGACGTTTAAGACTGTTTTCCCAACACCTGTGACCGTCATGACCACCCCGTCTATGACGTCGGCTACATCATTACCGCTACGCTGGAGCCAATTGTCGTTGCCTGAGGGGAATCCGTCCACCTTTACCATGGCATTGGTTGCTTCCCTGGACTTGGAAAAGGTGTCGGCAGAAAAGAGTCCTGAAGAGATCCTATCGTCTGTGTCCTCGGGGTCTATGATGGTTATAGTGGACTCGGCCCCTGTGTGGTATCCAGTTAAGATTAAGTGGTAGGCTGTAGCAGTACCAGTACCGTCGTTGATAACTGTAGCCGTTACCCCGGGGTTATCTGAGGCGTCATTTATGGCATTGGCTAGTAAGTTTAAGCTCATACCATCAGTGACGGTTACAGTATGCTCTATTCCTTGGTAACTATAGATAAATTTAGCAGTTTTTCCTGAATTTATGGGGCTTACCTGGTCCACAAAGCCGGTATGGACTACCTTTTCAGTCTGGGCTAGCCCAGAGTCTTGACCCTTTTGTAAGATAGGTGCCTGGCAGTCTATAGTAAAAGCCTCATTTTGAATAAATCTGCCGGTTCCTGAGCCTACGTCAAAGGTGAGCGCTAGGCCCTGCATAATCTCTATGCTCTCTCCGGCATAACCTTGGGCAATAGTGAACTTGCCGCTGTGCCCTTCGGTGTCTGCCCATTGGATCTCTATGGCATCGGTCCCAATTATCCCTGAGGCAGAAGGCACAAAGGTAAAGGTCTTATTGACTGAGCCTGTGTATGTGGAGCCCGCAGTTGAAACCTCCACGTCAGAGCCTAAGTAGGTGGAATAGACCGGTTTATCTATGTAAGTTTCCCCCAAATTTAGATCCGTGGGGTCGTTTACAACTGTAATCCTATTGGTTGACCCGCCTTCTGTGGCGGTAAGGACCAGTCGTTTGTACTCACCTTCAGAGCGGGTCTTGTCAACTATGATGGAGGCAACTATGCCTTCAGTTTCAGTGACGGCATTGATGTCGTCCATCAGTTTCTGCAAGGTGGCATCTGCATGGTCCACAAGTATGTAGTTGTTTCCATCAGCTGGATAGGTGGGGTCATCTGTAGTCTTAAAGACGAAGGTCTTTAAGCTAGAGGGGTCATTGGGGTCCCCTAGGGTTATCTCTAAATCGCCTGTTTTAGTGGCGCTGTAATCTAAGGTTTTGGTTTCCAAATAGCTGCGAGAGACAAATTTTTCAACTATATTTTCTCCCACTGTGACCTCGTAGGATCCTAAAGAAGCAGTGGAGGTATTCTGTACACTAACCACCCCTTCTTGGGAGATACTTGTGGTGCGGGAGAGCATCTCACTGTAAATATCTTTGTCCTGGGCATCCAGCTTAAGGCTTACAAGTCTGGTGTTAAGGCCGCTTATGGCAGTAATCTTGGCCTGCCATTCTGCCTTCCAGGTCTCCTGGCGCGTTATGGTACGACTTTCAATGGCCACCAGCTTGTCCACTACAGCGCCGAAGTCGGTGCCAGAGGCAAGTCCGGTCCATTTGATCCCACCTGAGATTATACCTGTGGTAGAAGACATGTTTTATCCTTGTTGTACCAGCCTCAGGCTGAAATAAAAGGCTTTTGGCATAATGCGCAGCTTAAAAATGGCCAAAGGCCTTAATAAAGGACACGCTTAAAAGGATTTAGCCTAAAAGCTAAGGCTTTTTTACTGGCTAGAGACCCTTTCACTATTATTTATCGGAAGGAAAGCTAAAAAAGATAAGGATGCTACTAGATATATGCATTACCAAACGATTGCAGTGGAATCGAAGACTTTAGCTTCCCCTATCACAGCAGTCAAGTTTTCGGGCCCCTTCTCTTTTTGCGTCGTTTTCTCCATTGCCATTTTTTTCTTGACGCGGGAGAGGATACTCTTGGCTACAGGGTTTTGGCTATCTATGGTAAGGGATTTTTCAGCCGCTTGGCTTGCCAGATCCATCTCATTTAAAGAGAAATAGATGGATGATAGGCGTCCCCAGGCCACAGCGTGCTCAGGGTGCAAGGCCACAAAGGCCTTGATGGGTCCCACCATGTCCTGCCAACGGGCCAGAGAGGCGCCTACAAAGTAGAAGGGTTCTAGGGTAACCTCGTCCTTGGGGTCCAGGTTAAAGGCCTTGGAGAGACACTCGAAGGCTAAAGGTAGGTTTTTGTGCTGGCGGCAGATAGCAGCTAAGAGCCTGTGTGTCTCTGGGTCCTTTTGGCCCTCTGTGCCTGGGAGGCGGGTTAGGGCCTCCTCTGCCCGGCTCACTTCTCCGGCTAAGAGATAGGCCTTGGCAAAGCCCAAAAAGGGCTTGTAGCTATCGCTTTTCACCTTGGAGGCGATGTGGAAACACCTGGCGCCAGCTATGTAGTCCTTGAGGCCCAGATAGCTTTCCCCCATGTCCATGAAGAGCTTAAAGCACCCCAATTCATTGGGCATCTTGATGGGAAAGCAGCCAGATTCAAAGGACTCGAACTCGAGGCCCAGGGTGGTCATGGCCTTTAAGCCCGCTTCCACGGCTTCTCCATAACGACCCTGGTGGGTGCGCATGCGGCACAGGCGCATGTAGTTATCCGGCAGATAACCGCGCTCTAAAAGCTGGAAGAGCCTTTCCTCAAAGAGCTTAAAGTCTTCGAAGTGGTGGGCTATGTCCTCTAAATCCCTTATGAGGTATTGGATATGGGGAAAACCCTTGTGCTCCGACAAGATGGCCGTTAAAAGCGCCTTGGCCTTGTCGAACTCTTTGCCCTCCATTAATTTTTGGTACTCTGAGTACATGGCGTCGAACTTAAAGCCCTTGGGCAAAGACAGGGTTAAAGCCGAGATGTTCACTTTTTTGTTCTTACTGGGTTTGGTGTTCCACAGGAAATAGTCCCTGTAGAGCAAGCACTCAAAGAGGGTCTTTTCTTTTTCTTCTCCCGCGACATTCCAGCGGACGGCCTTTATTTCTGGGTTCTTGGCCAAGGTGTCTAAGGCCACAAAGATGCGCCTGGGAGCCGCCACGGCCTGGAGGGCCGGGGTAACTAAAAAGACGAATTTGGCATTACTTTTCTGGGCTGCCTTGCGGAAGGCAATGATAGGCTCAAGCTTCTGGGGAAAGTGCATTATCTTGATATTCTTTAGCTCTTTTAGCTCCTTTAAGCTTTCCCAGGCAGCTTCTTCCGTATATCTTAAGCCAGCACCTATTAAAGTGATGCCCATGGGGTGGTCGAAGTTGTCAATTATTTCCTTTAAGTGGTCGTTTAGCTTCTTGCCCCAGCGGGGGACCAGGTACAAGAGATCCACTTTTTCTATCTTGGTCCAGGGTTCGGCGGGGAAATTGCAACGGATCTTCCTTAAGTTATGCTTGTAAGATTCCTGATTGCGGCGCTCTCTTACGGAGATACGGTCTGATTTAAAGACCGCCATGTGGTACTCGCCAGTTGCCTGTTCGACATGAACAAAGTCATAGAGAAAGGCCAAGCGCCTGTTTAGGGACCACTCTATTAAGACCTTTACTGACTCGTCAAAGCCCCCTACCCTAATGGCAGCCTCCCGGCGGTGCATCAATGAGACGTGGAGCACATGGTTGAAGTGGAACATAAATTCCCGGTTAAAGTCCCTGGAGACCAGCATCTGCTTGTCTAAGACAAACCTTTCCCCAGTCTTGGGGTCGGCTATGGAGCTGGCGGCATAGAGATCCGAGTACGCTAGTCCTGCCTCAGGGTTTTCGTCTAAGGCCTTGGAGAGGACCTCGAAATGATTGGGGTAGAAGAGGTCATCGTCACCCAGATAGCATACATAGTCCCCACGCGAGAGATGGAGTCCCTGGTTAAAGCGGATGGCAGCACCCTTATTGACGCTGTCAGGCACGTAGGTGATGCGGGGGTCGGCAAATTTTGCCACTACGTCCGCCACGTCAATGCCGCCATCATTTAAGATGATGAGCTCCCAGTCGTTCATGGTCTGGGCCAGGACGGATTTTATGGACTCGGCAAGGTATTGGGGGCGGTTAAAGGTGGAGATGAGTGCCGTTACTTTAGGATGATCTATACTAGGCATAGGGCTTCCTCGGGGCAATGTACCCTGGTATTAATATTGATATAGGGACCAGCAAAAAAGGCTTTTTAGGTCCTTGCGAGCTTTAAAGCAAAATATATGCCACTAATTTTGTAAGCTTTTTTAGAGACAAGGCTTAAGGCCTTAAGAAAGCTTCCCTAGAGCTAAAGCCCAAGTTGGCATCCAGCTTAGCCTTGGGGGGCGGCATTACTCATGCAGCCCTGGCCATGAGAAAGGGGCCTTTTTAGCCCAAAAGAAGGCTAGAAGCCGGTTTTAAGCTATTTACCTGAAAGAGGATATATTTTCGGCGGGCTTTTCTATATAATGATGTAAGCCTATAAATCTTGAAAAAAGGGCTATTTTTATTAATGTAAGTAATTATCCCCAAAAGGGCGCAAAAAGTGGCAGCTAGCCAAGGGGGAGGAAAGTTTTTCCTTTCCAGATTTATTGGCACATATAATGCAGTGAATTTGTCCAGCCGAGAGCCCCTCTTGAGGCTAGGACAAGTTAAAGCGACTTTGGAAGAATTTTAATCCGTAACTTTGCTTTTTCTTTAAAGTTATGCCGCCTAAAAGACGATATATGTACTAGGCAGGGGGGACTGAGGTGAGCGCAAAAGCCGGTCAATTCGGTCAATTGGTGCGTACCCTGGGAACCCAGATTAAGGACGCCCTCAAAGATGCCCTTGGCAACGAGACCAAGGATACCGAGACTATAAGCCATAGGGCCGAGGTGGTAGTAAAGGTTAGCCGCAATGCGGTAGCCGAACTAGTAAACCAAGCCAGGAACCATCCCCAAAGGGGGGATTTAACTTCAGCTAACCCAGCCTACGTGGCCATGGCAGAGCTCTCGGAGATAGCAGGGAAGCCCAATCTGGCCTTAGGGCTCAAAAACGAGACCGGAGAGATTAGTTTTTTGGACCTGGACCTTCCTCCAGGCGAAGCCGGAGACGGGGCCTTTGTTTCCCGTCAGCAAAACAAGAACTTTTGGCGCCAGTTGAAACACTTGGTGACCCTTAAAGTGGACCGAACCATGTTGGGGCCCCGCCCACGGATAAAGTCCCCAGAAGAAATAGATTTACCAGAAGAGGCAGCGGATAATCATGATAATAGAGAACAACTTGAACAACCTTCTCCTAGTAAACAAGACTGACAGCCAGAAGCAAGGCGTCACCGACAAGGGCACCCTTGCCATAAGCTCCGGCGAGGAAAGCACTGTTAAAGCAGGTGATACTGTTAGTATCTCAGAACGCTCCCGGCTGATAGCCAAGGCCACAGAGCTGGCTACCCTTGCCCCGGATGTCCGCAGTGAGAAGATAGCTGAGTTGACCGCCAGGATAGCTTCAGGAAACTATAAGGTTAGCTCCCTGGACGTTGCCGACTCCATCCTCAAGAAGTCATTTTCCGAAATAGTTTAATTACTAGTTGCAAACTCCTTATTTGGAAAGCGGAGCGTGGGGGCGCTCCGCTTTCCATTACTAAGGCTGCTAGTCCATAGCTATTGGCCGATACAAGCCCGCAAGTCTAGCGCTTAGTTTTAAAGAGCTCTAGGTAAAGTTTTCCCCACAAAAAATCTTGTTAATCTGCGACTTTAGCTTTTAAGCCTACCTTTACTTTCAAAGCCTCATCTTTTCATCTATATTTTTAAAATTTTTTGGGCCTCAGGGGCCCTTTTTTTATCTAAATGGATAATTTCTTGCAATTTCTGGTATTTAATGTAAAATGATGCTATGTATAATTCTTCTTCACCACAATTTTTAAAAAGACCGCCTAAAAAAGCCCTTCAGCTCTGTCTCTTTGTGATATTGGGCTTTACTGTCACGGTCTTAGGCGGCTGCTCATCAGTTGGTCTGGTGGGAAGGGGAGAGTTTGATGAGTTGGAAGGTAGGGTAACCAATCTGGAGGATATCGCTCTAAGGGAAAGACTTACAGAGGGTCCTGGAGCTCCATCGGCACCCTTTGGCCTTGGGTATCCCACTGCCACGGTAGGGCAGGGGCAGGCAGTCCAAGCCCCAAAACCCTCTGGCGGTGAAAGAACCCGCTATAACCAGGCCCTGTCTCTAGTGCGGCGCAAGCGCTATGACCAAGCGGCAGCTGCCTTTAGGTCCTTTCTAACTGATTTTCCAGGAAGTAGCTTAGCGCCCAATGCCCGCTATTGGTTAGGGGAATGTCACTATGCCAAAGGTGAGTTCTCCCAGGCAATGGTCGAGTTCCAAAGAGGGGTGGTGGATTATCCTCAGTCAGCTAAGGCGCCAGACTGCTTGCTAAAGCTCTCATATAGCCAGAGTAGACTAGGAGATGGCCCGGGTGCCATGGAAAGTCTGAGGGTCTTATTGGAGCGTTATCCAGGTTCAGAATCAGCTGAACTTGTCCGCAGCGGCAGATCTCGCTTTCCCAATGGCAGCTAGATACCTCCTATTAGCTGACTTAAGGAAATGCAGCTAAAGATAATTTAATCCCTTTTTCTAAGCCCAGATGGGCCTATAGCTTAATAGTAAATAAGCGCCAGCTAAGAAAATAAGTAAAAAATCATAAATTTTTACAAATATATCTTATCTAAGCATGCCCTAAGGTCCTACCAAAGTGGCGGCTCACTACCCTAAACTTTAGTGAGCAAGGCTACAACTGGCACCTATTTGCCAGCTAGAAAAAAAGCTAAATAAAAAACTGCCTTCTAGTTATGGAAAGAGGTAAATTTAAGCCTATCTTGTAATGCGTGGTGGTAAATTTTAGCCTATTAGATAATTTTTTCTATTTACAGTAATTTTACAATTTTAAAGTAACTAAAGGAAACTCTAGGCGCGTTTAAGTTTAGCCACAAGAGAGTTGTGATGTACCTAGGAAAAAGGCTAAGCTTATCATATTTAGCTTTTAGGTTAAATTTGTCTGCCAAAAGTTTGGTTCTTAGCTCTTGGCACAATATTATCCATTTTTAAGCTTTACTGACCTATTTTTGGGCATTTTTAAAAATTCAGCTTTCATTCCAACTCCCTTTATTTTACGGCAATTTATTTTTGCGTCTCATATTTTCCGCCTTTACCCAAGGCTAAGGAATACCTAAATTTTAGCTTATTATACCGGCGGATAATTTCTAGACATTTATTAATCCTTGTGTTTCATATGTTTCACAGAAATAGGTCTTTTTTTCTCCTTACCTTTAGATATATCTCGCTTCTTTCTGACGCATATGTTTAGAAATGGTAGGTAATATCTTATAAGAGTATTTTGTTTTCATGCATAGTTTATGTCCTATGAACTATGAACTATGAAATTTGAAAATGCAATAGTTTTTTTAATATAATCATAAAAAAAATTTTCAAAATATTTATTCCTTTATAAATTCAGCCTTTTGTTTAAAAAAATTTGATATCTTATATAGAGAAAGCTGTTTCATTGTTCTAATAATTATCAGCCTGGGTAATAGCTTCCCATATTGCAGCTTATTAACTAGATTGCCAAAAAATTCTTTTTCTGGTAATACTATTTCTAAATTTTGAAATTTCTCGCATATCTTTAGTTGGTTACTTCACTAGAATACAGGTTAAATTAGTATAATAATATCAAAAAGACTATAAGATATATATTATATATTTTATAATATAAAAATCAAAAGAATAGTATAATTTATCTCCCTTACGCTGGATTTATTTAGGCAGCAAGTGTTATAAGTCATATAATAAGAATTCATATAACATTTTTTATAACTTAGTTATATAATTTAATTAAAAAATTTTATTTTTTATGTTTGCGCTCACAGTTTTTGCCAATTACCTTTCAGATGTATTTGGGAACTCACTCACAGTTCCGCGCCATAACATATTTTGATTGTGTCCACATAGGATTGCCCCTCTTTCTCAAATTTAGACAAACGGGAGAGAATTTAATACTGCGTTTTGGAGTAACAAACTGATATCGGATTTATGTAAACCTTGAAATTAGAACACTTTTAACACTTAAGCTCTCTAACTTTTTTGATTACAAGGCGGGCTAGGTGAAAAATAAAGGGATTTTAGGTAAAATAGTACTATAATTAATTTTTCCCGAGCTCTACTCCAGAGGGCCAAGGTTTTTTAATAATTAGCCAGAGGCTTAACTTGAATTCAGGCATAGAAATAGTACCCAATAGCCAACAAGGGGATTTGGATAAGCCCAAACCAAAGCCCTGGAAGCACCCCCAGTCTTGGGTGCCTACTGAGCTTAGCTTCTATTTCTTTTTGGCTCCTTTTTTCTTTTGGCCTGTGGCCATAGTCTTAATAATACTCCAGATCTATAGCCAGGATTTAGATGGGGTACCCCTGTCTAGCTTAAAGGACTATAAACCACCTACTGTTTCCTTTATCATGGCCTCAGACGGGACGCCTATGGCTGAGATCTACTCTGAGCATAGACTGGTTGTGCCCTTAGACTATATTCCCCACCGGGTGGTACAGGCCTTTCTAGCGGCTGAAGACAGCTCCTTTTACCAGCACCAGGGAGTGGATCTCTTTGGCATAGGACGAGCTGTGATAGCCAACTACCGGGCAGGAGGTACTGTCCAAGGTGCTTCCACTATCACCCAACAGATGATCCGCACCTTTTTGCTCACCAATGAGAAGACCTTTGATCGTAAGTTAAAAGAGATGATCTTGGCCTGGAGGGTGGAGAGGCTGCTTACAAAGGACGAAATTTTGCACCTTTACCTAAATAGGATCTATTTGGGTAGGGGTGCCTACGGAGTGGAGTCAGCCGCCAGGCTCTACTTTGGGAAAACTATCCAGGACTTAAATTTAGCCGAGGCGGCTATGTTGGCTGGGGTAGTAAAGGCCCCGGGACGCTTAAGGCCCCACGAGGGCACTTTGGCATCCAAAGACCGCCAGCGCTATGTCTTAAATCGGATGGTGGCAGAAGGCTACATCACCAGAGAAGAGGGCGAAAGGGCCCTTAATACCCCTTTATATTTCTTAAAGAGAAGGCCCAACCTGTACCGTGAGGTATCCCCCCAGTTTTCAGAGGTGGTGCGCCAGCAGATGGCCCAGGCTTTTGGCCCCGATGCCATTCTCACAGAAGGGTACAGGATCTACGCCACAGTGGATTTAAAGGTCCAGGCCAAGGCCGAAGAGGCCGTGCGCAATGGACTGGATAATCTGGCCCAACGCCAGCGCATGAGCCCTATCATAGGCCATTTAACCGAGCCCCAGGTGAATTTGTACCTCAAAAAAAGCCGTGAGAACCTAGAAAATAGACAGTTGCGTCCTTTTCAAGAGCCAGCGGCTCTAATAACGGAGGTGGTAAGGGATACTACCCCGGGGCTTTGGGTAGTTGTGGGCGATGAGCTAGGCTTTATCTCTAAAGAGGCCCTTTCCTGGCATTTAGGCAAGCGCAGGATAGGTGACGTCTATAAAGTAAACGATCTCATCATGACGAGGGCCCTGGAAAAGGATCCCGTAACGGGTGTCTGGGCCATGGGTATTTCACCCCCTCCAGAGATCCAGGGGGCCTTGGTTCTTTTAGAAAACTCCACAGGCAAGGTCATAGCCATGGTGGGGGGCAGGGACTTTGGTATAGAAGGCGTGGGGAACTCTGATTTTAACCGCGCCGTCCTGGCCCAAAGGCAGCCTGGAAGCTCCTTTAAACCCTTTGTCTATACCGCAGCTTTGGATAATGGCTATACCGAGGCCTCTGTGGTCTACGATATCCCAGTTTCCTATGACGATGGTCCAGGCAAGGTGTGGCGTCCCAAGAACTACGGAGGCGGACACTCCGGGGCCATGACCCTCTACGATGCCCTTAAAAGATCCGTAAATATTGTAGCAGTCAAAATAATAGCCGTCATAGGTCCCCAGACTGTAGTGGACTATGCCCACCGCATGGGTATCTCATCTCCTTTGAATCCTACCTTGGCCCTGGCCTTAGGTGCCTCTGAAGTCACCTTGCTAGATCTTACCAGGGCTTACACCACTTTTCCCAACCTGGGGTCCTGGGTATGGCCCATGTTCATCTCCAGGGTGGAAGATCGCTATGGTAACCCAGTTTGGGTCCCTGAACCTTATTTTACTGAGGCCATTTCTCCCCAGACGGCTTACATCATGATAGACATGCTAACTGGTGTTGCCACTAGAGGGACAGCTGCTAGGGTAGGGTCCGCCTTAAAGGTGCCAGTTGGCGGCAAGACTGGTACCACCAATAGCCAGGCAGATGCCCTTTTCGTGGGTTTTACCCCTGAGTACACTTGTGGGGTCTGGGTGGGTCGCGAGACCAGAGAGACCCTGGGGAACGGAGAACAGGGGGGCCGCACAGCTGCCCCCATCTTCATAGAGTTCATGACGGGTTTTCTGGAAGACAAGGAGACTGGTAAATTTAATGTCCCCCCTGGGGTAGTTCGTCAAACCCTCTTAGATGTGGATGAGTATGACGAATACCTAGGTACTGGCGTGAGTTTCGTCTTCAAGGCCGGGGAAGTGGGCGTAGGAAGGTTGGACCTTGAATTGGGCGACTATTACGCAGCCACCGAGGGTCCCCAGGACGAAAGTGCTATGTCACAAGAGGAGATGGATAGAAGGCTGGAAGATTATCTGGCAGGATACCAGTCCTTCTAATGGCTAAAGATGATGATAGGTCCTTAGAGGAAATAGGTAGCCAAAGGTGCTTAAAACTCTTTGTGGGATCTGGAAATCCAGGAAAGATAGTTGAGCTTTCGGCTATGTTGGGCTTTTTAGGCGCCAAGATATTTGATGCCACAGGTAAGACTACCAGGCATCTAGGACTTACTCCCCTGGCCCCCCCTGTAGAAGACGGCAGCACCTTTTATGAGAACGCCTACATTAAAGCCCGCCATTACGCTGATTGGTCAGGGCTGCCTGCCTTAGCAGATGATTCAGGGCTCTTGGTGTATGCCTTAAAAGGCGCACCAGGGGTAAGAAGCGCTCGTTTTGGGCCCCAATGGGAGCCTACCTTGGATAAGAGCCGCAATCAGTATCTCTTGGAAAAGATGAAAGGCATAACTGACAGGAGGGCCGCTTTTGAGGTTACCCTGGTCCTGGCCAAACCCTTGACCCGTGAAGTCATGTCCTGGAAGGGACATGTCTTAGGAGAGATCTTAGAAGAGCCTAGAGGGGATGGCGGCTTTGGCTACGATCCTATCTTTTATTTACCGGCCTTGGGACGCACCATGGCCCAGTTGAGCTTTGAAGAGAAAAACCAGGTAAGCCACAGGACTATGGCCGCCAGACGCATGAAAGAAGATAGAGCTAAGATCTTGGAATTTTTGGGCTTTCCAGAGCTCATTTAGAACATAATAAGTCTTCTGCCCCCATGTGGCGCTTTTATCAAAGGTATAAGGTGTAAGGTCCCCTGTTTTACCAACATGAATAAACCCCAAAAAGAAAAGCCGGAAATAATTTTTCTTGAAAAGAAACCCTCAAAAGTTTAAACTTAAATCAGCTAATAGCTAAAAGTTAATGCCCCAAGGGTAAAAATTTTCTAAGGTAAAAAGCTAAATTTTGTAAAAAAGGTTCATAAAAGGCCTATGAGGAGTCAAAGGGTTTTTTATGGAAATAATTTTGCCTTAATTTAAATTTCTTTTACTACAGGTATTAAAATTTTGGAAAAATGAGACCAAATAGCATGATGCTATTTTGGACTAGCACAATTTTATTTGTGACAACAAAAATAGCTAGAATTTGTTCCTATAAAATATTGTGGGCAACCCAAGATTTGGGCTCATTAAAGGAAATTTCCTTTGTGCTATAAAGGGCGCCCTTACAAATTAGCCTAAAGGTATTTGTAGTTGAAGGCCTTTATATTTTTATAAAAATTCTCTAAGCCCTTTTTCAAGCTAAGAAAGCCTTTTCTAGCCATCTTTACTAGAAATTGGAGCTTATAGACTTTTGAAAATGCCAAATAGCGCAATTTATGCAAAACCCTCATTTTTTTTACAAATGGATTAGACGAAATCCTTGTTTTTATTGATAAAAAGTGTTATTATAATCAATAACTACAAGAGAAAAAGAATTGCCTCTTTGATTTTGTAAAGTCAGGCTAATAAATAAAATTAGATAAATGGGCACTATAGGCTTCCATATTTTTGAATTTACAGCTTGGTCTGGTAAAGCCGCAGCGGCTCCAGTTGGCAATTGGATAGTTCACCAATTTCAGCTTTATCGCGTATTTTAGGGGAGGTAGCCTTATGATCTGGAATGAGGAAGTTGAAAAGATATCGGAAAACATGTCTAGCAGCGAGCTATTGCCGCAGATGTTTGACAATTTTCCCATAGGGGTTACGGTCATGAATCTCAAGACCGAGATTGTGTATTACAACGAGGCCCAGGCAACTATTGACGAGATTTCCCAGGACCAGGTGATTGGAAAAACGCTTCTCGAGCTCTACAGGGTAAACGACAATACCAACTACCCTACCCTCCAATGTCTTTTTAGCAGGAAGCCCCTTATTAATTTCCCATGTTTTTATTATACTCACTACGGAAAACTGATAAATTCCTTGCACAATGTCTATCCCCTCTTTAACAATGGCAAACTCATTGGTTCAATTTGTTTTATCAGCGAATTTGGAAAGATAACAAAGCAATTCCACATGACCGAGGGCGCTGAAAGCGCACTCGAGCAAATGGGACCCAATCGCTCTTCGAGGTACACTTTTGACCAGATAAAGACCAATGATGAGGGGATGCGCCGGAGCTTGGCCGTTGCTATGAAGACAGCCAATTCACTGTCTCCCATTATGCTCTACGGGGAGACGGGATCGGGCAAAGAGATGTTCGCCCAGGCTATCCACGAATATAGTGAGCGTAGGGAAAAGCCTTTTGTAGCCGTAAACTGTGCTTCCATCCCGGAAAGCCTTTTAGAGGGCATCCTTTTCGGCACGGTCAAGGGGGCCTTTACCGGAGCCCAGAATAAAGCGGGCCTTTTGGAATTGGCAGACGGCGGGACTATCTTTTTAGATGAGGTAAACTCGATGCCTTTCGGCCTCCAGAGTAAGATGCTCCGGGCTATCCAGGAAAGGGCCATCAGAAGGGTGGGAGATTCCAAGGAAAAAGCCATTACCCTTAAAATCATCAGTGCCACCAATAGCCACCCCAACAAGGCGGTGGCCATTGGAGAACTAAGGGCGGATTTCTTCTACCGCCTGGGGGTGGTCATCGTATCCATACCGCCTTTAAGGGAGCGGGATGGGGACATCCAGCTTTTAAGTGGGCACTTTGTCAAAAAGCTAAATAAAAGGCTAAAGACAAATATCAAGTCCATCCATCCGGAAGTAGAAAAGGCCTTTTTAAATTACAGCTGGCCAGGCAATGTAAGGGAACTTGAGCATGCCATTGAAAGCGCCATGAACCTGGCAGCTGACAATGACATAACCTTAGAACCAGGGCATTTTGCCTCCTCACTTTTTGCAGATATCTTGGCAAACCCCGGGCCCACTATGGTTTTGACCAACAAACCAATCTTAAGTGCCCCTAATTCCAAAAAGGAAGAAGAGATTAAAATGTTAACCGATGCCCTGGAAATGGCAGACGGGGTTTCAGCCAAGGCGGCTAAGATCCTTAATATTTCTCCCCAGCTCTTCAATTATCGCATGAAGAAGTTTGGCTTAAAGAGAAAACACATAATTGTTTCATCTTGAATTAAGACCTTTAAACACCCGAAATTAAGGTCCCAAGAGAGGTTTTTTTAGCCAAATTTCTCTTAAGCCTTCTTTAAAGGCAAAATCTTGGGCACTCTAGCTAATCCTATTAGGTATTATGTCTTTTCCCCTGGCGGCTAAGACGCTATTGATGATAATGACAACCAAGATTATCCCCCCTCCGATAAAGGTCCAGAACCCAGGGACCTCCCTTACAAGAAGGTAGACCCAGACAGGGCCTAAGAGCGGCTCCAGGCACTGCAATAGTGAGGCCTGTAAAGCGGTAACACCTCTAATGGCGTTAATATAAAGTATATAGCTACACCCTAAAGGACCCATCCCCAAGACCGCAGCCCAGAGCAAGTTCTTGGCGAAAAGCCCATCGCTTGTCATATCCACCATGAGCATAAAAGGAAGACAGTAGCTAACTGTTAGGAAATTGCCGATAACCATGGTGGAAAGGGGGAGGCCTTTAAAGCTAAGCTTTTTTAAGAGCATCAGATACATGCCCCAACAGAGCCCGCAAATGGCCCCCAGGATTATCCCCACAAATTCTCTGGTAGTAGCTTCGGCTGAGACATCGTTTAAGAAAAACATTGCTAGCCCAATGAAAGTTAAGGCCACCAGGGCGATATCTTTTTTTTGGGTCTTTACCTTGAGGATAAAGGGACCGAGGATAGCAATGTAGAGGGGAGCCGAGGTCTGCAAAAAAACCGTATTGGCAACTGTGGTGAGCTGGCTGGAGAGCATGAAACAGGTTGAGGAGGCGGAATACATAAAGGCAATAAGGATATTTAGCCTGGAAAAGTCAAAGGAAAATTGGCTCTTAAAGAGAGTCTTAAAGGCAAACCAAAGAAAAAGTGCGGAAAAGAGAGACCTCCAACCGGCTAAGGCGAATCCATTCCAGTCGGTAAGTCTAGCGAACATGCCCGTAAGGCTCCAGAGAACGGGAACTAAGAGCATGCACAGTACGCTGTTTACCTTTGTCATTTGTTTTCCAGACAGAAATTTTTATAGCCAGGCAAAAAAATCACCTGTTAACATTTAATCTTAAAAAAAAACAAGCTCTAACGCAGATAGAAAAAGAGATTTTTTCCCTTTTAGCCTTAAGTTTGAATCCGCGCTGGGGATCTTTAGATAAATAGCCCCCAAAAAAATCAAAGATTAAAATAAACGCGCCCTCAAAAAAAAGCTAAAGCTTTGGGTTAAGGGCGCGTTTACATTAGGGACCTATCGGCTTCTTGGAGGTTTAAAGGTACCCTTAAGGGTGCCCTTGGGAAAATAAAAAATAGGCTCCCTTTGAAAAGCTGTACTACAAATAAATCTCCCCCCCAGGGCCAAAGGCCCTGGGGGGATAAATTAGGAGCTGGGTACTGGGCTTAACTTCATCCAGGCAGCTTCCATCTTGTCGAATTCTTTTATGATCTCCGGGGCCAGAGGTGGCGGGGCGATAGCCATCCTCTTTAAGGTCTTTTCCTTGAGGCGGTCATTGAAAGTCTTTTTGCCTTGTGACACCCACGTTTCCATATTGGTGACATCGTAGAGGTCGCTGTAGAAGACCTCTTTGAAATGCTTTAAGGTGTGCTTGTCCCTCAGGTAGTTGCCTCCGGGTCCAATCTTGTCGATTACCTTGGTGGCCAAGGTCTCGGAGCTAACTTCTAGGCCCTTCATCATTACACCAACGTTATTCAAAATTTCATTGACCATCACCATATATTCCGGGGAGACGGTGCTACCGTGTTCTACCCAGGCTGCGCAGTCGTGAATGAGTCCGGAGCCTATATAGGCGGAGGTAAGCGTTTGAATAGTGGCTTCAATAGCAGCCTGTTGGTCGCTAGTCTTGGAATCCGTGCAACCTCCTGTCCCAAAGAAGGGGAGCCCATAGAATTGGGCCATCTGGGCCAAGGCTCCAACCATAATGGAAAGCTCAGGTGCGCCATAAGAAAAGATCGAAGCTTTCATGTTCATTACAGTGGTAAAGGCGCCAAAGATAAAGGGTGCTCCCTTGCGGACCGCCTGGTGTATCACTAGACCAGAAAGGGATTCGGCTGCCCCCTGGACCACGTTTCCAGCCAGGGTGGCAGGGGCCGTGCCTCCGCACTGGGGGGCGGGGAAGTTGATAAGGGGGATCTTCTTTTCCGCGCAAAAGATGATCTTTTCCATTGCCGGATCGTAATATACCAATGGAGAGATGGGTTCTGAGTAATGGGCGATAAGAGGCGCAGTCTCAAAGGCTTCCAAGGAGCCCTGGCACAAAATTGCCATCTCATAGGCGGCCTGGACACTGTAGCGGTCGTTGCAACAGAAGACTAAGGGTTTAACCGTGTTTTCAAAGACCTTGCGCATGATGACCTTGTCAGCGGCCTTGGCCGGGTAGTCCTCGGCCATGCCGATGGTCATCACCCAGGTGTAATTTTCTAAATTGTCAGCTAAAGCTGCCGCTTGTCCGCAGTGCTCTGAAATAAACCTGGGTCTTTCACCTGTCTTGGGGTCCAACCAGTAGATACAATCTAGGCTGGGTCCAAACCAGTTTCTTCTTCCCCCTAGGGTTACAGCGGTTTCTCCTAGGCGGTTTCCTAAATTAAGTCTTTTGGGCGCAGTCCGGAGGGCATCTTCCACCATCCAGGAAGGAATCTTTACGCGATTTCCCACAATCCTGGCCCCAAGTCCCTCCAAGATCTCTAGGGCCTTTTTATGTGTGATTTGTACTCCGGTCCTTTCCAGGACATCTAAGACAGCTCCGTGGATTCGAGCAATCTGTGCATCATTGATTAATTTTAGTTCCGGAGTGAACCGGATATTGTCAACATTCATCCCGGTTTTCGGCATATTTCATCCTTTCCGTTATCTTTAGGGGAGGCTATAAGCTTTAGTCCTTATAGCCTCCCAAGGCAGGTTTCGGCTCTCTTGGTATTTAGTTTAAGAGCTAGGGGGCCCTTAAAGGGGCAGCAGGGTGCCTATGGAAAGCTCTTGGGCTTTCTTGTAAATAATTGGAGCTACAGCCATATCGTTTATGGCAATCCCTAAGTTGGCCGCAAAGGTCTTCTCTTTGGGGTTTTCCCTTCCCTTTTTCTTTTTGGCGACTAATTCGCCCAGCTCAGCGTATATCTTGGGGCAGTTCTGGAAGTATCCCAGGTGGTCCTTGTAGTGGTTGTACTGTTCGACATTGTCCGTGGTCCACTTGTCAGCTTCCGCAAGGGCAGCCCTGGACCAAGAGGAGTCAAAATCCACTAGAGAGGCAAAGGCGCCTTCCTCCATCCAGCCCTCTTTGATGGTGTCGTAAGGGACTTTTAAGATAGGACCGCTGGAGACAATGATATCCGCTCCCTTTACTGCGTCTTCGGCCCTTTCGCAGGCTATGGCATTGAGGCCCAGGCTCTTGGCATAGGCAACCAGTTTGTCCGTTTGGCTCTTTATAGGGTCATATGCCTTTACAGTTTTGAGCTTAAACTGGACGTTCATGGCCTCCAAATTGGAGTGTCCCTGGACCCCGCAAGCGATGATGGCGATGGTCTCCGATTCGGGTCTGGCTAAGTACTTGGCCGAGACCGCGGAGGCGGCTCCGGTCCTCTTGGTGGTTATCCAGCGGCAATCCATGATGGCGTAGACTATGCCGTTATCAATGTTGTTTAATGCCAAGATCCCTGTGTTGTAAGGCAGGTTGTTGGCGGTATTGCCCGGGTAGCCAGCCACCCACTTGATGCCAGCCGAATTCATCTGGGGGATCTGGCAGGGCATGCCGTGGATATAGTTATCTCCTCCCCCTGGGTGGATGGCATTCTTGGGAGGCATCTCGGCCCTGCCATTTCCCATCTCCAAAAAACCGTCCTCCACGGCCTTTAAAACCTCTGACATTGGCAAGTTCACCTTGACAATGTCTTCGTAACTTAAATAAAGAAATTTGCTATTCATGTTGTCCTCGATTCTATATGGCTTTATGTTTGGGGCGAGAATTGTACCTTGGTAATCTTAGCTAGGGAAAAAAACCTTACTTTTCAACGCTAATGGGGGCGTTGTTAATGGGCTCGTTGTCAACGGTGTATTTACTTACGAGGTCGTATTGCTTTTGCTTTTTAAACCAGCGGATGATGCCTAGCATCATGGCTATTTGCATAGCCAGGATTGGAAGTCCACAAATAATGGAAGTGGTTTGTAGTCCCTTGGTACCTCCAGCTACTAGTGCCAGCCAGGCGGCAACACCCATCAAGACCCCCCAGAATATCTTCATTATGCCAGGAGCCTCCATATCTTCTCTGGTATGGCCAAAACCTTTGGTGGTCATAGCAGCGGTGGTGGAGGTCATGGAGTGGGCGATGGTAATAAATGAAATAGCTACCATCAAAATGCCTATGATCTTATTAAAACTGGCCAGGGGTAGATTGTTGAAAAGGGCGTAGATAGATACCTCGTTGCCGAAGGTGGCAATGTCTTGGGCTATCTTGGCTCCCTGGAAGTGATCGAAGTAGATGGCCGAAGACCCGAAAAATGCGAACCACATCATGCCGAAAAAGGATGGAGCTATAAGGTTTACTAAGACGTATTGCCTAACTGTCCTTCCATAGCCCAATCTTATGAGGAAAAGTCCTACAATGGGTGCAAATGATAGCCACCAGGCCCAGTAGAAATCGCTCCAATTGCCCACCCAGGTGGATTTGTACATAGGTTCGGCATACATTGACATGCCGATTATGTTCTGAAAATAATCCCCGACGGCTGTGGAAAAGGCCTCCAACATGTGAACAGTGGGGCCAAAAATTAAGATGAAAATAAGGCAATAGATGTAGATCCTCATATTCCAATTGCTAATAAAGGTTATGCCCTTGTTAAGGCCCGTATAGCTGGAAAAGGTGTAAATGAGGACCAGGACACCTATGACTATGGCGTAAAAACTTGGGCCTACTTCAAATCCCCAGAGATACTTGAAGCCGCCACCAATCTGGAGGACTCCAAAGCCCAAAGAGGTGCAGACTCCGCCGACAATGGCGAAAAGGCCCAGGCAGTCACAGATAGTGCCTATTGTGCCGCTGGATTTTTCCCCTATGAGACCATAGAGCCCAGAGCTTACCTTAAAGGGCCTTTTACTATTGTAAAAGGCCAGGGCAATAGCCAAGGAGATACTGGTGTAGCAACCGTAGGTGTGGAATGTCCAGTGGAAATAGGTATAGCGCAGCGCCGTTTCTCCGGCTATGATGCTTTTGCCCTCTATTCCACTAAAAATAGGCGGGGAAAGGTAATGGGTCATGGGTTCTGCCACCCCGAAAAAGCAGATCCCTATGGCTATTCCAGAGGTGAGCGCAATGGCGAACCAGGTGAAAAAGCTCATCTCCGGTTTGGCATCTTCGCCTCCCAATTTGATTTTGCCGTACTTGCTAAAGCAGGCCCATAAGGTCACGGCCAAGAGGAAGGTGCTTCCCATTGTGTAGAACCAGCCGAAATTGCGTAGGGTCCAGGCGAGGACTTCACCTACCGCTGTGGACAAGTCATCTTTGTAGATAAATCCCAAGATGATCAATATCACAAGCGGAATTCCCGCAGGCAAAAAGATCTTCAAGTTTAAAAGCGAGAATACGCCCGCTCTTTTTTCTGTCATTTAAGACTCCTCTCATCCGCTTTAAGGTTTTATGAAAATAATTGCCTTAAAGGGCCTGGGGCTACAATTGGCAGAAAAATTGTAGTCCTTTAAAAAATCAGAGTGAAAATAGGGGGGATTGGCGATTAAAAGATTTCCCATAATCTTTTAGGGTGGTGGCCTTTTTGGCTAGAATTGCTTTGTGATGTAACTAAAAGGTACGACGCTTCTTGGAAATGAATGACAAGATGTCTTTTTGAAGTGATGGCTCCAATTGTGGGTAAGAATAATCTTTCAATCTATGTTCGATTTCGCTTTGGGCCTTTGAGAATAGCCCTGCCTTAGCTTCCTTTTGCCACAAGGCGAGATCCCCTTTATTAAATATTTTCGATGGCACAAATGCCTTTCTACATAGTTTTAAAGTATCTTCTGTATATAGATAATTGCCGCTACTCCCCATGGCAGCGATTTCAGATATATCGATGTCATCAAATGATTCCTGGGAGCTGTCCATAAGACAATTTATATATCTGGAGAGCTCCTCGTCCATGATCCATTTTTCAAAGGAGAGCCCTATATAGCCGCCTAGCATGCCAAAGGCGTGGAGAATGAAGTTTGCACCGCCTCTTATAGCGTTTGTAAGGGCCAAGGTACCTTCCGCCATAGCCTGACCGTCTGGCAATAGCGAATCAGTAAGGGAGCCTCCGGTGCGGCAGGGGAGGTGATAGAATTTAGCCAGTTCCATAGTAATTGAGGCTATTTTCACAGTCTCGGGGTTTCCCACGGTAGCTAGCCCTGTTTTTAAATTGGCCGGGCAAGATGTGGTCCCGTAGACTATGGGAGTTCCTGGTCCATTGAGTTGTGCCAATACAATGCCCGCTAAAAGCTCTGCATTCATAAGGGCTAAGAGATTTGGAATCCTAATAGGGCCTGACATGCCGGCCATTATCATGTTGACTATTACTAGAGGTTGCCGGTGCGAGGAATACACCATAATTGCATGGGCCATATCTCCGGCATATCCCAATGGGGAAAGGGGATTTATAAGTCCCACAGCTAGGTTATTATTTTCTAAGGCCCCTTTGCCGTAGACAATCTCCATTAGTTCCATAGTGTCAGCTGCTGCGATTCCATCATCTGTAGCGCCCATTAAGGGCTTGTCGCTAAGATTTATCGCCATGGAAAGCATGTCCAGGTAAGTGTCTAAAGTAGCATTATCGGGCGCTACGTACCTAAAACCCATGGCTTCTGATACATCGGAACTGTGATTAAGCTTTACCGCCTTTTCGTAGTCTTCCATAGTGCCACGGCGCTGATTGCCCTGGGTGTCTATGATAAAAGGTGGGCCGTAGGTGGGAAGGAGCAGATAGTTAGACAAGCCGATAGCTTTTGCCTTTTCGGGGTCCCTACCCTTCCAGACAAAGTATTCAGGGCAAGTGCTAAGGGCATTTTGCACGTGGGATTCTTCAATAAATACCTTCAGGCCTTCGGTTTTAAACCCATGCTTTTTAAAGAGATCCACTGCTTCGTTAAAATGGAAAACAACCCCCACTTTTGCTAAAATCTCCATAGAGGCAGTGTGTATTTTCCTTAAATCATCTTCCTTAGGGGAGTATTGTCTGCCATTTGACATCTTTAGCACCCTCTTTATTTTACCGATAAATTTGATAAAGCAACAAATTTTTTCTTTTGGCACTTAGGGGGTATTGGGTCATTTATCTATAAGATATATAAGCATTTTTTGTGCCATATCTCTTTTGCAGTCATAGGACGAAAAGACTAGGGTTTTTATTAAAGAGGCGCAAATAAATCCTATTTTAGAAATAAAAATTATTTTAGTTATAAAATCTATTGTTTTATTTCTAAAAATTCCTCAAAATTTTGCGTTTTTTTTGCGGTAAGCTTAAGATTTTTGCGTTTTTTTTGCGCTGACACAAATCAAAAAATCTGGAATTTTGCGCTCTTTATTTATCGCAAAAATAGCCCCAAGGGCCTAAAAGCATGAAATGTTAGCCCTTTCAAATTTTTACTCTTTGGGTGCTCTAGTAATAGGGGATTTTGGTAAGTAGCAAGCCACCTCGGAGGACAGCTTGCCTGTGTGGAAGTTTGTAGGGATTTATGGATGTGGGGATTTATGGATAAAGATGTAGGGATTTATGGATAAAGAAGTGGGGATGTAGGATGTAAGGTGGGATCAAAGCTTTTGGCCAAAAGGTAAACTAAAAGCCAATAAGGCTATAAAGGGCCAGGGGAAAGACTGAATGTTTTTTTGATTTTAAACAATTTTTTATGGAAGGCAAATGAAGATGCTTTAGGAAAGTAAAGCATCAAAAATTTTTATTTTTACGAAAGAGGCAAAGGCAAAAAGCCAAGTTTGTTTAAACGGTTTTTATGAAGGCGTCTATGAAGTAGAGAGCGGCACCCACTGCGGCGCCTTCCATTTTATGGCGGCCCAGCCTAATGTATTCGGCATTGTTTTCAAAGCTATCTAAAGAGCTTACCCTGTGGCGCAGCTCAGTTATAAAAGGTTCTAAAAAGCCTCCCACATAGCCTCCTATGACAATATCCAAATCTAGGCACATGCGCAAATTAACTACCATCAGGGCCAAGGAGTCCAGGTAAGCTGAAAGGATATGTGAAAACTCTTGGTTCCCTTGGAGGAGGGATCCAAAGAAACCCTCCAGCCTGCCCCCGCCAGGTACGGCAAGGTTTAAGGCAGAACCGTAGGAGTCGTAGTGTCCAATGCCCCCGCAGTAGCAGGTGAGGCCTTTGGTGTCCACACACATATGGCCCACTTCTCCGGTGCGCTGGTTATCACCATGGAGGATCTTCCCGTCTATTACCAGGGCCCCACCCACGCTATTGGAGAGGGAGAGGAAAAAGAAACTGGAGGGAGTGGTATCCGGCCACTGTTCGGCCCGGCACGCAGCCAAGGCGTCTTTGAAAAGGCGGGTAGGTACCTTGAAGCGCCATGGCATGTCTATCCACAGGGGTTTTGTTATAGAAAGGATGTGGGAATTTAAGAGAGTGGCTCCGTCTTCTGAGATAATGCCGGGCAAAGACATCCCTACGCCCACTACAGGTATCTCAGAGAGTTCATTTTCGTCCACAAAGGATTCAAGGTTCTTGGCTAGGTCTTTATAGTATTCCGTCTTGTTTTCGAACTTTGTCTGGCTGCGGCGGTGGACTAAGAGTTCCCCTTTGAGGTTTACAGCAGCCAAGCACACGTGGTTACGGGTTATGTCTACCCCTAGAGCCACCCTGGCGTTTGCCAGAGGCGATAGGGCCCCAGCCTTGCGGCCTCCTGTGGAGGCCAGGGTGCCTATTTCGCGGATAAGCCCCTTTTCCAAAAGGTCTTTCACGTTCTGGGACACAGTTGGGAGGCTTAAGCCCAACATGGAGGCCAAGTCGTTACGAGACACTGAATCTTCGCGCAGTACTGCGCGGTAGAGGTTTATTCTATTGAGGCGTTTGACATCTATGCTGCTTAAAGGCATTGAAAAAAGGCCTCCTTGGGTTCTTTGCTGTCAATAATATACTTGTTGGATGCCAAGTGTCCATACTTTTGCTAAAAAATTTTTTGACAAATATGTTGTGTCTAGCTTTTTCTTGAGGGAATTAGTGGTTTATTGAGTGTAACGCCTGGAGGCTACAATATATTGTAGTTTATCTTAAAAAAATAGCGGAATTGGTTAATTCTTGTCAATATAAATATTTATAATTGAGGATTGAAGCTGCGCGAAAAATGCATTTTGGCAAGTGATTTAAAATCAGCTGCAACTATATATAGTAGGATATTAAGATTGCCTCACAAAAGTTTGGGAAGATAATGGTCTTATCTGGGTAAGGGTTTTCAAAATTATGGAAGGCAGCTTTTTTAACCCTTGGCCTCTAGAGTAGGTAAGCTTATAAATTAATTTTTTGAAGTTTTTAGTTTTTTTTCATTTTTCAGCTGAGAGATACAATGAAGCTTAGAGCCACTTTAAGGTAGCGGGGCAATTATTAAGAAAAGTACCAGGGCGCTACGGCAAAAGGTCTAGATAAAATATGGCCTTAGAAAGAGAGGCCTAAAGTAGCGGTTTTTTTGGGTGGAAAATGAAAAATGCGCCCGGAAGGGCGCATTTTGGGGTTTATAGGCTAAAGCTTTTTTAAAGAGGCTCTACCAAGGTCTCGGCATGCATCTCTGGGGGTTTTTCCAGACCCATGAGGTCTAAGATGGTGGGGGCAAGATCCGAGAGCTTTCCTCGCCTCTGAATTATCTTGAAAGCCGGCTTGGGCTCCAAGAGGATGACCTCCACTGGGGCCAGGGTGTGGCTTGTTTTTACTAGTCCCGTCTCCATATCTATCATCTCGTCGGCATTGCCATGGTCGGCTGTGATAAGGACCCGGTAGCCATCTTTGATAAGGGCAGGGACCAGACGAGAAAGGCAGGAGTCAACTATCTGGACCGCCTTGATGGCGGCCTCCATGTTCCCTGTGTGCCCCACCATGTCGCAGTTGGCGTAGTTTAAGACTATTAAAGGGTACTTTTCAGGTAGGTACTTGTTTAAAAGGAGGTCAGTTACTATTTCCGCCTCCATCTCCGGATGGATGGCAAAGGTGGCAGGATCAAAACGGCCCTTGATTTCCACCTGTTCCTCCATGGGGTAAGGGGTGGTGGATTTTCCGTTAAAAAAGCTTGTGACATGCCTGTATTTTTGGGTTTCGGCTATCCTCAGTTGCTTGTAACCGGCTTTGGAGACCACTTCGCCCAAGAGGCGGTCCATGCCACCTTCTTCTCCCATAGGGCCTAGAAGGTAGTCTTTGAATTCGTCGTAGTAGCGGGTGAGCCCCAGGTACTTTACCTTGGGCCTTCTGGCCCTCTTACCAGGATAATTGTCTTCCACAAAGGCCTGGGTGAGCTGAATGGCCCGGTCTTGCCGGAAATTGAAGTGAATGACAGCGTCACCATCCTTGATGCCGCTGTAGTCCTGGGTCTTGATGGGGGGGATGTATTCATCCACCATCTCCGTGCCATCAGGGGTCTTTTCCGTGTTCCAGGCGTTTTGGATAGCCTCCGTGGGGGTCGTGGAAAAGGGGTCAGCTACCCCGTCCACTAGGGCGGCAAAGGCCTTGTCAGTTAATTCCCAATCCTTAGAGCGGTCCATGGCGTAGTAGCGCCCCATCATGGTGCCTATGGTGGCATTTCCCACTTCTGCCATCACCTTTTCCAATGCCGCTATGAATTCCGGTGAGGAGCGCGGCGGGGTGTCCCTGCCGTCTAAGAAGGGATGGATGATGATAGCGCCTTCGGGATTCTCTTTGCGTGCCTGGCGCATGATCTTAAAGAGGTGCTCCTGATGGGCATGGACCCCCTCGTTTTGCAATAGTCCCATGAGGTGCAAGGTGGACTTATGGGCGCTCCAAAAGTCCATGACGACCAACCAGTTAGGGATCTTGAAGAAGCTGCCATCCTTCAGGCCATCGTCTATGCGCTTTAGTTCCTGAATGACAATGCGTCCGGCCCCCATGTTGAGGTGACCTACTTCACTGGAGCCTTGGTAGCCGTCTGGTAGCCCCACCGGCTCCCCTGAGGCCTCCAGTAAGGTCCATGACTCCTTATTGGCCAATAAACCATTGATATAGGGTGGATTAGCGGCAATGATGGCATTGCCGTAAGGCTCTTCCCGGTGGCCCCAGCCATCCCGGATTATGAGGCAAACAGGATTGACCATAAAAAATCTCCTTTGGGGAAGCAAAAAAATCCGCCATATTTATTATAGCAAAATGCCCTTTATAAAGCTGGAAAAGAGCCAGAAACTAAAATTAGACCTAAAATAAAGGCCAAAAAAGAAGATAAAGGGAATAAATTTTCTTGTAGCTAGTATTGTTCTCTGGGGCACTTGTGAGCCAAAGCTACAAAAGAGCTAATAATTTGAATATTTATTAGTGCGATAATGCGCCCCGAGGCCGGACTTAGGAACCCTTCCCAGCTCCGCCTTGCCAGCTGCCCTCTCTAAAGTGTCTTTAACTTAATGCTTCGGCCATTATTAAGAAAAGCGTATAGGGGAAGGGGATCAATTTAAAAGCTTTTTGCCTTTTGGCCCCCTATCCATTTTTCTTCTGGTTATAGTTATTAGGGGCCAATAGCTTGATGGCTAAGCTTAAATTTTTTTAAAAAGCTTTTGGGCTGCCAGCTATTTGTATCAGACGCTTAATCCGTTCGTTATAAAATTTTGAACTAAGGGCCTAAGGCTTTGGCCATTTTTTAGGGGCTATTTTTCTTTTCAGGGGCGCAATGGTTATATCAATATTTTGTGGTGCAGAGAGACTAGAATCAGAAGATAATGGGCTGGGCCTATGATTAACAAGGCTTTGAAAATTGTAAGTTTTTCTATGATATCATTTTAATATTTTCATTGTCTTATTAGTTGTATAAAATAGCATTCAAATCTAAAAACATATATTTTTCTGAGTAATTAGATATATAAATCATAAAAAGCCTGATAGAGAGATATAAATTTTAAGATAGAATATAAAAGTATAAATAAGCAAAATTAGCATAAGATTTGGCTTTACACATAGGCTGCTGAAAGACACGACATTATAATTTTGCTCCAACAGCTACAGGCTTTTCTGGCTAGGCATCGGTAGTAAGCCGAAATCAAGGCAAACTAGCTGGGGAAAAGGTCCCAACTTAATTTTTCTAAATTTCTGGGATTTTTTTAATTCTAAGCCCTGGTGCCGTATTTTTTTAGATATTTCAACAACTTGTGCCCTATCTTTTTTTTAAGCGCCCAAAAGCTCTTTTAAGGAGGGCAAGATAGAAAGGGGGGGGATAAAAAAAATAAAAAATGTGGGTAAAAATAAGGCAAAAATGCTGGGATATGTAAAAAAGACTAGATATTTCAATGATTTAATGAAAAAAAGGCTAGAGGAAAAAAAAGAATAAAACTTATCTTTGTCCTTGCCGCGGTCTTGACAAGGGAAAGGAAATGGTTATATTTGTCTTGCTTGGCAAACAGGCAACAAGACTGCTAAAATTTTAAGGATAACTGTCTAATAAATGTCAAAAAACGCAAATGATTTCCAGTATTTAGCTTTGGTAAGTGCTACTTTTAGCTATTTCTGCGTTTTTTGCTACCGCCATATATTGTGGTTGTAAATTTTTTTAACCCCTGGATATGCACTGGGGAAAATCCTAACCTTGGCCGAACTCTAGCGGCCAAAAAAAAGATAATCTTTATAAGGAGAGTAGTTTCATGAGCATACGTCCATTATCGGATCGCATTCTGGTTCAGCGTCTTGATGAGGAGCAGACCACCAAGGGCGGGATAATCATCCCGGACACTGCTAAAGAAAAGCCCCAGCAGGGCAAGGTCGTAGCAGTGGGCGATGGCAAGATGCTAGATAGCGGTACCCGGATAACTCCTGCTGTCAAGGCCGGCGACAAGGTGCTTTTTGGCAAGTACGCTGGCACTGAAGTCAAATTTGAGAACGTGGAATATCTTATCTTGAGGGAAGAGGATATCCTGGCGATTATCGACTGACATTTTTACAGGTCTGCCTATGGCAGCCTCATTATTTTTAAGTCTCTTATAATTTTAACTGTACACACGGAGGAGTTCCATAAATGTCCGCTAAAGAGATAAAGTACAATGTGAAGGCCCGCGAAGCTATTATGCGCGGCGTCGATGTCTTGGCCGATGCCGTCAAGGTTACCTTAGGTCCCAAGGGCCGCAATGTTATTTTGGAAAAGAGCTTCGGCTCCCCCACCATCACCAAAGACGGCGTTACCGTTGCCAAAGAGATTGAGCTCGAAGACAAGTTCGAGAACATGGGCGCCCAGATGGTAAGGGAGGTGGCTTCCAAGACCTCGGATCTGGCGGGAGACGGCACAACCACAGCTACGGTCTTAGCCCAGGCTATCTACCGCGAGGGCCAGAAGCTGGTGGCAGCTGGCGTTAACCCCATGGCCTTAAAGCGCGGCATCGATCAGGCAGTGGCATTAGCCACAGAGGCGCTTCAGAAGCAGAGCAAGGCAACTAAGAATCAAAAAGAGATCGCCCAGGTGGGTACGATCTCAGCTAACAACGACCCCGGCATTGGTAACATCATCGCCGAGGCCATGGACAAGGTAGGCAAGGAAGGCGTCATCACAGTAGAAGAGGCCAAGAGCATGGATACCACCCTGGACGTAGTGGAAGGCATGCAGTTTGACCGCGGCTACATCTCCCCTTACTTTGTCACAGACAGCGAAAAGATGAGCGTACACCTGGAGGACTCTTATGTGCTCTTGGTGGAGAAGAAAATCAGCAGCATGAAAGATCTGCTTCCCATCCTGGAAGAGATTGCCAAGCAGGGAAGGCCCCTTCTCATCGTAGCTGAAGACGTGGACGGCGAGGCCTTGGCCACCTTAGTGGTAAATAGGCTCCGCGGAACCCTGCAGACTTGTGCCACTAAAGCCCCTGGCTTTGGCGATCGCCGCAAGGCCATGCTGGAAGACATAGCCATCCTAACCGGCGGCAAGGTCATTTCCGATGACTTGGGTCTCAAGTTGGAGGGTGTCACCCTGCAAGACCTGGGACGCGCCAAGAAGATCACGATTGACAAAGAGAACACAACAATAGTTGACGGCGCTGGCTCCAAGGCGGCATTGGAAGGCAGGGTCAAGCTCATAAGGGCCCAAATCGAAGAGACCACCAGCGATTACGATCGCGAGAAGCTCCAAGAGCGCCTGGCCAAGCTCATTGGCGGCGTTGCGGTCATCAATGTGGGCGCTGCCACTGAGGTGGAGATGAAAGAGAAGAAGGCCAGGGTAGAAGACGCCCTCCACGCCACCCGCGCTGCTGTGGAAGAGGGCATAGTCCCTGGCGGCGGCGTGGCCTTGGTCCGCTGCATCTCGGCTTTAGACAAGCTCACCGACAAGGATGAGGTGCAGCAAGGGGTAAATATCATCCGCCGCGCCTTAGAAGAGCCTCTGCGCCAGATCGCAGCCAATGCCGGCTACGAGGGATCTGTGGTGGTGGAAAAGGTCCGTAGCGAATCCGGGGCTATTGGCTTCAATGCCGAGACCGGCGCCTATGAGGACCTCTTGGTAGCTGGCGTCATCGACCCGGCTAAAGTCACCCGTTTTGCCCTGCAGCACGCTGCTTCGGTATCCTCTCTGCTGTTGACTACCGAGTGCATGGTGGCGGAGAAGAAAGAAGATAAGCCCTCTAGCCCCATGGGCGGAGCCCCGGGCATGGGAGGCATGGGCGGAATGTACTAAGCCTAGCTAGGGCTTAGCCCTTTTAGCTTTACAAAGCCCTTTAGTGTGAATTATCGCACTAAAGGGCTTTTTCTATTTAAATGGCTATTTTTAAGCCAAAAGGCGCCTTTCTGGGGCCCTTAAAAGGGCCCTAATGCCGCTTTTCACGGGAAAATTAGGCCCCCCTGGGGATTAAAAAGAGGGCTTTGCTGCTTTTAGTAGCCCCTTTGCCAAAATAGAAGCCTAAAACTCTGCCTTGGGCAATTTAAAAAAGACCAAAGGGGGCCAAGACTTTGGGGAAAGAAAAATTTTATCTCTAAGGCAATAGGCAAGAAAAAAAAGAGTTTTGGCAAGAATATTTTGAAAAAGGCTTTAAAGGGCTTAAAAATGCCTTAAGCCATGCTTATTTGCCACTTTAGGAAACTTTTTGGAAAAAATGCTTAAGTTATGGGCGCTAAAAAGCAAATCCCGCATTTTAATTGAGATTTAAAAAAAACCAAAAAAATTTATTTATCTATAATTGACAAGGTGTGTAGTTGGGTTTAAAATTTATTGGCAAAGGAAAAAAATATCCATATGTAGGCTATAGGTACCTTCCGGAGGGTGCTTTAAGGGGATTTTTGCCAGAAATAAGCAATTATCATATTTTTAAAGGAAATTCAGCCAAAAATCTATCTGGTGTATATTATGTAATTGAATGGTTTGGGTCTAAAAATGGATAATTTAGAATTAAATTTTGATGAAATAGTTGAATGGGAAAAAAAGATTCACCTGGAAGAGCGCATAGCGTATTTCGAAGGCTTGAAAAAAATTGCCGAGGCCAAGAGGATCTTCATAGAAACCGGCAAGATTGCCCCATGCATAAGAGAAGAGGTGGCCCTGTCCTGGGAGAGGTCTATAAAAAAACTAAGTCCCTATAAAAGCCGTCTGCATAGGTTACCGGAAAAGGAAAAGGAAGATTGCTTAAGAAAAAATGAACTACTTATAAATTGTGGCCTCTATGTCATGGATTCAGTAAGTAGGACCATGAACGACCGCTGTTATATCATGCATATATCCGACAAGGATAGCAACATAATATGCGTAGATAACTCCTATAGCAGAGAACTTATATCCAGGGAAGCCATTGTGCCGGGGGCTGCCTGCAGAGAAAATTTGTCAGGTACCAATTCTATTTGTCTATCAAAAATCCACGGAAAGGATATGGAGATCCATGGAGCTGAGCACTTTCTTTTGTATCAGCATAATGTATCCTGTTGCACTTCTGTGATTCGTAATGGCAAAAATGATGTAATAGGGGCAGTGACTCTTACCTTTGATATAAGGATCTACAATAAATTGCTGTCCACCATCTCGGCTATTGCGGCTAGAATGATAGAAAAAGAAATAGTAAAGCACTCTTTTTCCAATGTCTTAGAGCATACCATCAATAATTCCATAGAGTCTATCATAGTCACCGATTCTAATTATAATACCATAATGGTGAACACCAAATTGCTGGAGCTTTTAAAGATCAAAAATGGGGATAAGTACAAATTAAATATAATAGACTTGCTCCCGGAGGTGGATTTTAAAGGAGACTTACAAGGTATTTTTTCCTCTGATATGCACGAAGTTAGCCTCTTTCATAATGGTAGACAATATCATTTAAGTTTCCGCGCCCAACCGGCCTACAATGATGAATCCTTTGACTACATTATCTTCTTTTTTCAAGAGATTAGCTCTTTAATAGATCTATCCCGTAGGTTTAGCGGTCACTACAACTACTATACCTTCAGTGATATCATAACAGGCGATCCGGCTATGCTTAAGCTCATAGAGGACTCCAAAAGGATTGCCAATCTGGACGTGCCTATTTTAATTACAGGAAATAGCGGCACAGGAAAAGAGCTCTTCGCCCAATCCATCCACAGCTGCGGGGCTAGAAGGGACAAACCCTTCCTGGCGGTAAACTGCGCCGCCCTTCCCAATAATCTCATTGAAAGCGAGCTCTTTGGCTACGACAAGGGGGCATTTACCGGGGCTAGTATGGGAAAACCAGGCAAATTCGAGCTGGCGGATGGGGGAACCATCTTTTTAGATGAGATAGGAGAACTTCCCTTGGACGTTCAGGCCAAGATTTTACGTATCTTGGATGACTACAAGGTATCCCGCATCGGGGGTACCAAGGAAAAAAAGCTAGATATCAGGGTAATTGCTGCCACCAACCGTAACTTAAATGAAGAGGTCTTAAAGAATAATTTCCGCTTGGATCTTTTCTACAGGCTAAATGTTCTAAATATTCATATCCCGCCTTTAATAAGCCGCAGTGAAGATATTAGGCTCTTGTCAGAGCATTTTTTAAGTAAGCTAAATGAAAGAAATAATCCCAAGGAAAAGAAATACTTAAATGAAAAGACCATGGATTATCTCTACCTCTACGACTGGCCAGGAAATGTCCGGGAGCTCCAAAATGCGGTCAATAGGGCCTACTTCCTCTCCGATAACCCGGTCATCACAGAGGAGTTTTTCACCTTTTCCCTAAGGCCAAATTTTAATGTAAGTTCTGCCAATGAGGTTCATATAAAGCCGGACGAACAGGCGGCTATTGAAAGCGCCTTAAAGCAGCACGACGGACAGGTGCTGCCCACGGCAAAGTTTTTGAAGATCCCCGTCTCATCCCTTTACCGCAAGATTAAAAAATACAATATCAAAAGGGCACCTTTCTTTGGTAGAAAGATTTCCTAGCCAAACTTTTTATCTTGCTGGCTTTTGCCAATAACATCACCACAAAAAGTGCCCCCCCAATGGTCCCTGGCTAGCCAGGGGCCATTGGGGGGGCCAAAAGGGGAAAGCTTCAATAGGGTTTTGCTTGCCTGGCTTAGCAAAATTGAGCCCCGCGTAAGCGGGGCTCAAAGGTTAGTTATTCGATAAGGGTACCGTAGCGTTCCGAGTTGGGGCCTACGATGACATGGACCTCATCTCCCTTGGCTGGCTTAAAGATTACCAAACCCTTTTCTTTGGCAGCTCTTTCGTCAGCTAGGGAGAAGTCTTTCAGTTTGACCAAAAGCCGCGTTTGGCCGGCGGGCTTAGCTGAAATGATGTTGTCCCTGCCTCCTAGAACTTCTATCACCTGTGCCTTTTCTTCTGGGCTGGCAGGGGGCGCCTTTTGCTTTTTCTCGGAAAACTCATGGGCTACCCCGCTTAGGGCCTGGGCCTCTTCAGCTGGCAGTTCAGCGTCGTCTCCAGCCTGTTTCAAGTAGGCGTCCATCTCCGATTTCAGGTTCCCGGCTTTGGTGCCAAAGATGGCCTGCACCGCCTTTCCGGCCTCCACGACACCCGCTGCGCCCAGGGCTTTGAGTTTTTTGGCGGAGACCTTGGCGGGATCATCCACAGAAACCCTTAGCCTGGTGATGCAGGCATCCAGGTTAGTAATGTTGCTCCGGCCTCCAAAGGCGTGGACCAGGCTTCTGGCTAGCCCCCATTGTCCGCTGCTATCTAGGGTAACGGATACCTCTTCCTCATCTTCCCTTCCAGGGGTCTTAATATTGAAGAAGGTGATGATCCCTCTAAAGACCCCGTAGTAGACAAGGGCGTAGATTGGTCCAAAGATAAAGACCATCCACGGTTTTGTATCCAGTGAATAGTATAAGAGGAAATCTATGCCTCCCTGTGAGAAGGTGTAGCCCAGGTGTGCCCCTACTAGGTTCATGATGGCGAAGGCAAGTCCTGTTAAAACCGCGTGGATGAGGTACAGGAAGGGGGCTACGAACATGAAAGAGAACTCAATGGGTTCCGTGATACCCGTCAAGACCGAGGTGAGGGCGGCAGATAACATAATGCCGCCTACCCTTTTTCGGTTTTCCGGTTTGGCGCAGTGCCACATGGCAATGGCTGCGGCGGGAAGTCCGAACATCTTTGTGAGAAATCCTCCGCTTAGGATGCCGGCTGTGGGATCGCCTGCGAAAAAGCGGTTGATGTCTCCGTGGATGACCACATTGGTGTTAGGCACCACGTAGGAGCCTATCTCAAAGAAGAAGGGGACGTTCCAGGCATGGTGCAGTCCAAAGGGCAGTAAGAGCCTTTCGATAAAGCCGTAGATGACCCCTGCCATGGTGGGGTTAGAGTAGGCAGCCCAGTTGGAGAACACGGTAATAAGCTTCTGGACCGGAGGCCAGACAAAGCTTAGGACGACTCCCAAGATTATGGCTGCTAAGCCGGTTATGATAGGGACAAAGCGCTTGCCTGCAAAAAACGCCAGGTAGCTGGGAAGCTCTATGCGGTAGAAGCGGTTAAAGAGATAAGCCGAAACCCCTCCGACAATGATGCCTCCGAAGACCCCGGTGTCTATGCTCATGAGGCCCACTATATTTTGGAGCTCACGGGTATCCGGATCTGGGCTGAGGCCTAAGACGTTCAAGGCCATGACGCTTAAGGTGGCCACCATTACTAGGTAACCCACCACAGCGGAAAGTGCGGCGGAACCGTCATTCTCCGTAAAACCTAAGGCTACGCCTACGGCAAAGACCAGTGCTAGGTTCCCGAAGATAATCGAGCCGCCGTTTTTCATGACGTCTGAGACTATATGGGGCATCCAAGAAAAATCGGAGGATCCCACGCCCAGAAGTATTCCCGCCACAGGGAGAATAGCTACAGGCAACATCAGGGATTTGCCTATTTTCTGCAAAAAACCAAGGGTGTCTTTGAACATTTGTCTTCCCCTAGAGACTCAATTAGGTTTTATTAATGTTGACCCGCCTTAAATCATGTTGGCTTGTTATCTGGGCGAGAAATTGCCGCACCTCTGTGGATGTGGCCATTTGGAGTGCCTTTTGGGCAATTTCTTGGCACTCGGAAAAACTTTGCCTGCGCACCATGGCTTTTATCGTTGGTATGGATCCGCCGCTGACACTTAGCTCATCTACGCCTAGGCCGATTAAGACCGGTCCCGCCTGGGTGTCCCCGGCTATGCCTCCGCAAACCCCTACCCATCTGCCATTGTCATGGGCGGCTTTTACGGTCCTGTCTATGAGCCTTAGGACGGCTGGGTGGAGGGCATCGGCCATCTTAGCCAGCCTGGGGTGACCCCTGTCTATGGCCAAGGTGTACTGGGTGAGATCGTTTGTGCCAATGGAGAAAAAGTCCGCTTCTTTGGCCAGGATATCGCTGGTCAAGGCAGCAGCTGGCACTTCCACCATGATCCCTATTTTCACATCTTGGGTAATACCCAAGGCCTCTTTTTCAGCCAAGACTAGGCTTTTGGCCTCCTTTAGCTCATCGGCTGTGGTCACCATGGGGAACATGATGTGCAGTTTAGTAAAAGGCGCTGCGCTCAAGATGGCCCTTATCTGGGATTTGAAGAGGTCAGTGCCCAATTGGTTTAAGCGGATACCGCGGATCCCCAAAAAGGGATTCATCTCTTCAGGCAGGGGCATGTAAGCTAAAGGCTTGTCCCCTCCCACGTCCAAGGTGCGCACCACCAAATCCCTATCCGGGCCTAAGACCTTGGCTATGGAGGTGTAGACTGCAGCCTGCTCGGTCTCGTCGGGTGCCACAGAGCGCTGTAAAAAGAGAAATTCACTTCTTAAAAGCCCTACGCCTTCACCTCCCAAAGGCGGGATCTCTTCGGCCTCCGAAAGTCCCCCTATGTTTCCCACCACCTTCACCCGGTGGTCATCTGTGGTCTGGGAGCTCATTTGCGCATCAGCTAGCTCCATTTTCCTCTGCTCATGGGACTTCTTTTGGAGCTCTTTGATGGCAGTTACTTCCTCGGCTGAAGGGTTTAACCTCAGCTCACCCTTGTCGCCATCTAGGACCGCAGGAGTGCCGGTGGGGATATCCAAGGCCCTGTCTTCAATGGCAGCTATTGCTGGGATGGAAGCGGCCCTAGCTAAGATGGAGGCGTGGGAGGTAGCAGATCCTCCCGTAATGGCAAAGCCCTGGACCTTGGATCTATCTAAAGATGCCGTATCCGATGGCGTAAGGTCTTCGGCCACTAAGATGGCACTGTCAGGCAAATCCGGTTTGGCGGTGCTAGCCCCGGTGAGGCGGGACAGGACCCTCCGGCCAATATCCCGCACATCATTGGCCCTGCCGGCCAAGAGCTCGTTATTGAGCTTGGAAAGCTTATCCGCCTGGGCACTAAAGGCCTTTTGCCAGGCGTAAGCTGCGCTTTCGCCTGCATTGATGCCGTTTGTGGCATCAGATAATAGTGCAGGGTCCTCTAGAAGTTCCTCATGGGCGGAGAAGATTGCCGCCTTTCCGGCCTCTGCCTTTAGGCGCATGCTCTGTTGGAGCTCTTTTAGCTCCTCGCGGGCTGCGATGATGGCTTCCTTTAACTGTTTGTTTTCCTCTTCCGGGCCCTTGCCCTTTTTCACCACAGCTATCTCTTGGTAACGCAGCTGGAAGATCTTCCCTATGGCTTGACCTGGGGAGGCGCTCACACCCAAGAGCACGTTGGGGTCTTCTGAGACCTTTTTTTCGGGCTTTAGTTGAGGCTCCTGGGAAGGGACCCCATGGATGTTCTCACCCAAACCTGAGGCCAAGAGAGGCGCCAAGGTTTCTATAGCCTCCTTAGCGTCCTCACCTTCGGCATGTATGATGACCCGGTCATGGGATTTTATCTCAAGACCCATAAGTGAGACCACGCTTTTGGCGTTACCCTTGGTTCCGTCTTCCTTTTGGATGGTAATGTTGCTCTTGTACTGCTTGGCGTGGTTTACTAGGACCGCCGAGGGTCGGGCGTGGAGTCCACTAGGGTTTAAGATGACTATGGGGTCTGAAGAGAGGGCAAAATCTGTTGAGGCTTTTGTCTCTGTCGGGGCTTCTTTTAAAAGGACTTCTAAGACCTCAGTCTTGCCTGCCTCGGCAAAGCCCGAGCCAGGCAAGAAACCTGAGGCAAGCTCAGTGTTGGTAATCACCAAAATAGTAATGAGACTTGACGCATTGTGGATTATATAATCTGCGTCGAAGTCAATTAAAGGATCTCCGGTCTTCACTTCCTGGCCTTGGGAGACCTGGGGCTTAAAGCCCTTTCCCTTGAGGTTTACAGTCTCCAGACCAATGTGCATGAGCACCTCCAAGCCTCCTTTAGTGGTGACTGTCAGGGCATGGCCAGCGCTGTGGAGTTGGGTGACCTTGCCATCGCAGGGGCTTACAAGACGCTCTGAGGCCGGATCGATGGCCACTCCGTCTCCCACCATTTTCTGGGCAAAGGTGGGATCAGGGACTTTCTCTATGGGAGTTATGAGTCCTGTGACCGGCGCTAGTAGATTAAGGCTTTGTTTGGGGTGTGCTGAGGTCATTTATGTCTCTCCGCAAACAGAATAAAAATAATTATAAAAATGGCCACAAGGGCATTGGAGCTTCTTTTAAAAGGAAGGCAAAAAGAAGCAATAGAGAATCCCTTGTCCATGTTAGCCGCGGCCCCGGATGCTTAGAGGTTATAGAAATTTCTATTGGGGGATGAAATCCCCTATTACTTGCCGGCAACCGGGCCTTAGGCGCTTGCCCCGGGTAAAATTTTCATTATCAGCAAAGACCATTTAATTTTACTACAAAATTAAATTCATCACAGCAAAACTGTGGTTTCTTTTGAAAAAAGATCCCCTTTATCTTGGACTGGTAAAGTCCCTTTTTCGGCCTAAAAGGGGCAAAAATACCATATAATAGGGACATTTTAAAATTGTCACCATATATTGTGGAAATACTTTAGCTGACATTTTTGGCACTTGGGTCTTGGGGGAAAAAAATAAGACCCCCTGTTAGTTAAGGCCAAGAAACAAAACACAATATGCAGACCTGTTATTTAGGGCATTTTAGGGCCTGTACCACGCTCTATTGTAGGTTTAAGAGAAAGGGCCAGCAAATTTTAGGCTATGTTGGCACGTAAAGAGCCCGGGCCTGGGTCCGCATTGGAAAATTAGTTAGAGCTTAGGCTCTAAGTAAGGGCCTATATTAGCTTCCCTTATGTGCTTTTTCTTGCATTACGGCTTAAGATAGGAAATAGTCAAAAAATGTCTTTCCTTGTAAGGCAAGTAGCTAAAGAGAGCCTCTTATATTTTACCGTTGTAGCTTCATAATTTCAAATGTGGGGTGCTAAATTTTAGCTAGGACCTTCTTTTGGCAGCTTAATTCAAAATTTGCCCCTTTTTAAGCCTTTTAGTCAAAAGTGAAAATATGAGACATAATTGGTAAGGGCCAGAGGGTACAATAAGCTTAGGCACTTGTAGCATTTAAAAAAAGAGCTCAGAGGTAGCCGGCCTTGGATTCTAGGAGATTGGCTATTAATTGAATAGAATTTTCTATTTCTAAAATGTATACAGTCTTAGGATTTTAATATTTTAGCTCATTTTGCTATTTTTGGGTTCAAGACTAATCTAGCCTTTTTAGGCTCTGTGCCGGGGTAGCTAGGTTTTTAGGGCCATTTTCTTTTTTGCAATTATAGATTAAATGATGTTAAAATAATCATTTAATTTCTTTTTTATCTTACAGATATTAAAACCGCAAAAAAGATAAAAAATATTGCTACAGTTTAAAAGAGCTTTCAAGGTGTTTAGCCTTGTTCTCCTAGCAATTTTGGGCCAGGGTAAGTTATTTATCGTTGTTTCTAGCTTGAAAGGCCAAAAAGGCTAAGCGTTATAGCTTAGGCTTTAATTTGATACCTATGATGCACCTTAGAGCGCTCGCTATTAGACTCTTTTTCTGCCGCATAGTAGATAGGCACATGTAATTTGAAGTAAAGTTTAAACATTTACATTTATAAATAGGCTATCTTACAATGCAATCTAAATTCCGTAGGGAATATAATAAAGCACAAGGCTACAGTAGGTATTATAATTTAGCTGATATTTTAGTTGCACATTGGGATAAGCTAAAGTAAATACTAAGATTGAGTAAAACGTTCTATAGTATTTTAATGCACAGGGCAGATAAAAAAACGAAGCAAAAAGAAAAAAGTAGCTAGGAGAAAAAAATATAATTATTCGCGAGGATAGTGGCACATTTTGTCTTGCTTAGAGTGGGGGTGATTTATTACCCAGGGTATTCATAAGTTCTTGAAAAAGCTTTAAAGCAGATTTATCTGTAAAAAGTTTACGCATAAAGGCGCTTTTAGCTTTTTAGCTGCCTAAAATTTGAAGCTTCCGAAGCTCTATCGCTAGCTAGCTAGCTAGCTAGTTAAAACGGCCGTGGTAGTTTGTAATTCTAAAGTGGGAGCTATAAGCTAAAAGGCTTCAAATTTGCCCATCTATTTTAGATAGGCTAGTAGAGGGGGGGATCTTAGCTTAAACTTTTTTTCTTTAAACTTTGGGGCTAGTGGCCTATAATTAGAAGGAAATTTTCTAGATATTTTCACATTATTCCATAATATAGAATAATATCTAGGTTATCCAGAGGCCTTTGTACCTTGGGGGAACAAAAAGTAGTATTCTTAGGTAAATTAAGGGTAAAATCCATAGATTGCCTTAAATTTCAGGCCCTTGTAATAAGCTTTGGGCGTTTTGGGTAGGGCAGGCCTTTCCCTACCCCAGGTTTTGTGGTAATGTTTGACATTTGCCGCTTATCATGCTAATTGTTTCTAAGTTTATGATTAATTCATTTTAGCCTTCAAGCGGATAGTTTTATTGCGGTTAATCTTTTTTAGCCTTTTGGGCTTATATATACCGATCTAGGAAATGGAGGTGGACTGGATCGCTAGAGGATATCTATCTTCATATTATTATGACTATTTATTTTGGAAAGGAGACCGCGCGGCCTTATGGCTCTAACAAACGCGGTTTTTAGGTGTATATGTCTAAAAAGCTCTGGGTAATAAGACCTGAACCGAATTTTATCAACCGCATGAAAGATTTTCTTGAAAATGAAATGGTGGCAATTGGGTGGCCGGCCGTGGGCGATCTAGGTGGCGGACTTACCCGTCAACAGTTGGCCGAGCGCCTGTGCGACACCTATGAACACTATCTAAAGGAGCAAAAAAGCGATTTAGCAGTAGCGGCCGGGATCCTGGATCGTTTTGTGAACCAGGTAAAGATAGGCGACCTTTTTCTGGTGCCGGACGCAGGCAATGTCTACATCGGTGAGGTCACGGGCGATTACACCTTTCACCCAGAACTCAATAGCGATAGCCCTGAAGCCGGATACCCCCATTGGAGAAAGGTCAAGTATTTCAAAGACGGCAAACCCTTCACAACCATCAAAAGCCTCCCCTTGGGAGTCAGGCGGGCTATAGACTGCAGGCTCACAGTGTTTTCCATCCACTCAGCGGCAAGTGCCATGTGGAACTTTTTTCATAACCACGAATAAACTCCAGCTTTCTTCTCTACACTCCTCCAAAGCCAAAATTTGCGAGCTCTAAATATAGACCTGGGGCCTTTTTTAAAGTAAAGGATAGTATTTCTGCGGCCACCTGCACAAAAGTAAAGGATAGTATTTCTGCGGCCACCTGCACAAAAGTAAAGGATAGTATTTCTGCGGCCACCTGCACGCTAGTATCCATTAAGATGTGTTACTAAAAACTAGGCCTTTGTTAGAAGGGCACTACTTTTTTAAGTAATCCTCTAGATCCCTTAGGAGCTGCTGCACTTGGCTTGTATATTTGGCACCTTGGGGCAGGGCTATGGCTGCTTCAAAGTGAAAAGCCGCGTCTTTTGGTTTTCCTACGAGGAGGAAATAGTTACCTAGAATGTAATGGCCCTTGGCGGCGTCCCCCTTGGTGGTAAAAAAGAGTCCTGCCATCTCCAGGGCCTTGGGAAAGAGGTTATCAGCGGCTTCCACCGCAGCGTCATAGTAGCGAGCAGCCTCTTGGTTGTTGCCCAAAAGCTCATAGGATCTAGCCAGTCCCAAGTTGGTCTGGGGGGTGTTATCACCATTTTGCCTAGCCTTGGAGTAGTAATTTACAGCGTCTTGGGCCTTGCGGCGCTCAAAGGCCAGATCCCCCATGTCGGACAAATACTGACCATTGTTGGGCATAAGTTCCAGGGCCCTGTTATAGTATTCTTCCGCCCTACTGAGGTTGCGGGTGCGAAAGGACAAGAGCCCTAAGGCATGGAGGGCCGAGGCATCGGAGGGGTTTTCTGCGAGCCTGCCATTAAAGATATTTGTGGCCCTCTCAGGTGGGGCGGTGAGGGCTAAGACCCTATCCCTCATGGCCAGATAGGTGGGATCCTTGGGGGCAGGAGGCATTCCCGCCTGGTCTTGGAAGGTAGAGGCAAGTCTCTGGCTAATGCCCGGGTGGGTACTCATGTAGGTGGGGATAGTGGAAGAGACATTAAAGCTCTTTTCGCTCATGATCTTAAAGGCACCATACATGTCCCGGGGATTGTAGCCGGCTTTTACCATGTAGGAGCGGCCCTTGCGGTCCGCCTCCGATTCATCGGCCCTGGAATTGGCCAGCATGACTTGTATGGAACCCGCCGAAGAACCTAAGATCATGGCCTGACCTATGGCTCCGGCATTGTGCCCTCCCTGGGACATGAGAAAGGCGCCGGCTAAGATGCCGGCTAAGCTAGCTAGGGAGGCGGTGGTGTTTTTCTCTGCCCTTAAGGAAAAGTGTCTACTTGTGATATGGGCGATTTCATGGGCCAGGATGGCAGCCATCTGGCCTTCGTTTTCTAAGCTATTGAGGGTTTCTGTATGGAAATAGATATAGCCCCCAGGGACGGCAAAGGCATTTAAAGAGTCCGAGAGTATCAAATAGAAATGATATGGATGCTCCTGGCGGCCCGCGGCTTTTAAGACCTTGGCGGCCACACTTTGGAAGTACTGGTTAACGTAAGGGTCATTAAAGAGGACCCCCTCTTTGGCTATCTCCATATGGACCTGGCGGCCCAGGGACAATTCCTCAGCGAGGGGAATAGCGTGGGCCAGGGAATTTAGAGCTAGTACTATTGCCAAAGACAAAGGCAGATACAGGGAAGCTTTTATGCCCTTTGGGAGGTAAAAAGACAAAATCTTTAGATTACAATCCATTAGTGCCTCTTATTTTGTTTAGCCCTGTTGGTCATAGTTCAAGAGGGGGGTATTGTATTTGCCCCCAATGGATAGCTAGTTGCCTATATCTTGTGCCATATTGGCCCTAAGGTCAAGGAAAAAACCTAAAACTATTGTATTTGTATCTTTTTTCACCTGTAGACATGCTAGCCCTAGTTTCGCAGTTAGAAAAGTTTAACGTCTTATCTTATTGAAATGACTAAGTTTTTTCAACTTTACTTGTATTACCCTATTAGCGATACCTAAAAAAAGAGCCTTCGTATTTGTTCACGAAAGATATGAGCCCAGCCTTTTTTGAAACACTGCGTTGATTTTTTTGGGCTATCCCAGCGGCCTAGGCCAGGAAGTAGGAAGACTCTAAGAACTTGGCTAGAAAAAGCATTTATCATTGTTAATATCAAGTAATTACTACTCTATAATATTATATAAAGCATTATATTAGCTTCTATCATGAAAAAAATATAAAAAGAAGTTTAAGAAAGTATGCTTATAGAATATAGATACTATATTATGATAATTTCTTGGCTAGTGTTAAATTTTTTTCACACTTTTTCTGCGCCAATCTTTAAAGCTTTTCTTTAATCCTGGCAGACCATACCTAAGTAAGCGCCTAGGGCCTTATCCAGTCCGGGGCTTTAGTAGAATTAAACGCACCCGCCGGGAGCCGGAGAGTTCTCTCGTAAGGGAGTCCCTATCCTGAGTGGCATTAGGGCAATTAGCACCCTAGATTTAGTGTCCTAGAGTAACATCTGGTCCTATCCCTAAGTAAGTATCTAGTAGTTGTATCCAGAGAGGTGTTT
>JAITII010000121.1 GCA_031279515.1 Deltaproteobacteria bacterium | reverse complement strand
TAAGGGCCTGTGGATCCGGCAAGCCGTAGCTCGCCTTAAGTCCCATACAGCTTAATATGCCTAACTTACAATAAATTCCAAGTCAATGATGAGCTAAAATAGGCTATAAGCTACTTATAAGTTATGTATTAGGACTATAAAAAAGTCAAGATTTTACCTTAAATCCAATAATTGATAACCCCTTTTGCCTAGAGGGATTGTCATAAGGCCCTATAAAAGGTTAATTATCAGTTCCTTTTTCCCCTTAGGCCTTTTAGTAAAGTTTTGGTTCACCGAGAGTGGACCTAATTTGCAGGAAATGGAACAGATATTTAGCAAAAAGAAAACTAAAAGCTTGTGGGACTCTCCATTAAGCCCCGCCAAAAAAAGCTTTTGGCGCGTTAGTAAAGCAAAGGGAGCTGCAGCTTAGAGCCTGCTGCTCTAGACCTCCCTTTACTAAATAGCTTAATGCAAATATTGTGCCTTTTGGCACAATTATTAGATAGTCATAAAAAGCTTGTAACTAAGCGGCAAAGCGGAAAAGCCGGCCACCCATGGCAATGCTATAGGGAATTATTGTATTTAAGGAAGTTAGAAGAGTATTAAATCTAAAAAATGCACTATAGAACGTATAAAGACAAATAAACAGCAATTAAGAAATATATATATTTAAACAACTTAAATTAAACAAAATTATTTATAAAATTTATAAATTAAATAAAATGATAAGGCGAGTCGCGTAACCGCTTTTGGGGTGTTAAAAACGATACAAAAATGAAGGCGCAAGGAGAGGTTTAAGGTAGGAGGGGTGAAATTTTTGGTAAGTGAAGTTCTTTTTGGAAAAAAGACCCTTAGAAGGTCTCCCTGCGTCTCCTTATCTCTTCCCGCTGTTTGGTGAAAATCCACTGGACAATTTCATTTTGGTCGCTTCCTAAGATGTCTGTAAACTCGAAGCCGTACACGAACTTATCCTGAGTGGGAGCAGCACTGGGAAGGATCCTAACTATCCTTCCCAGTATATCCATAAGTCTTCCTTCTGTATATGGAAGGACCAGACCTATCTCCAGGTAGGTACCTATAGGAAAGTCCGTGTAGTGGCCAAAGGACAGGCCAAACTCAGAGATATCCTGGACTAGGGCCTGGTTCATGTAGTTCTTGCGGGTGGAAGATTCCGCTAGGATACTTAAGATAAGGGAAAGTTTCCGGTCAATGCGCGTTAGGAGCATCTGGGACTCAGTCTTGGGCTTGGGGAGTGGCTCCGCGTCCAGTGCGGCAAGGCGTTTAACTGTAGAATCATGTCCCCTAATGTATTCTGCTGGATTTTCCAGGACATTAAACAGCATCTGGGTGGGCATTGTAGCCCTTAGGCCTTTGCGCCTTTCTTCATTGGAAGACATAGCTGGATTCCTCAAATTCCTTCTTGGGCTGGAGGTCACTAGCCAATCGGATAGTATCTCGTCCCTCTTTTTTGGCAAGGTACATCGCTTGGTCAGACCAGTATAGCAAATCTTCGGATGAATTAATAAGAAAATGCTCACTTGTGGCAATTCCTTGGCTAATTGTGGGTTTCAATAGATTTGAAGAGGTGGGTTGCATGGAGCTAGCCAAGGCTGTCCTTATGCGGGAAGCCAGGTTATTAGCCTGATCCACGTCGGTCCAGGGGAGCATTATAGCGAATTCCTCTCCTCCAATGCGGCCTACTACGTCTCCGGTGCGGACAGTCTCAGTTAAGACCTGGGCCAACCACTTTAATACGGTGTCGCCAGTCTGGTGGCCAAAGGTGTCGTTAACGCTCTTGAAGTGATCGATATCCAGCATTATGAGGCTCAAAGGGGTGTTATGCCTTTTGGCCCTGGCGAACTCCCTGTCCAGGTTCTCCATGAAGACCCTGCGGTTCACCAGAGAAGTTAAAGGATCCCTGGAGGCCAGCTTCACGGCCTCGTGGTACTGGCGGGCCTGATAGAGGTGGATGGAGCTAGCTAGGATAAGCTCCTCGAAGGCCTCAAAGCTTTCAGGCAACTCTCCGTCTTGGGGGTGAGGGAAGCTTAGGATGAGTTTACCTAAATAGACGTTATTGTAGTTGAGCTCCCTTACCAGGTCGTAAGTGGGCAAAGCGAGCTTTGTGGGTTTATCAAAGCTAAACATCTCCTCTTCTTCCGTCTCGCTTTTGGCCTGCAAATGGGCGTTTAGCTCCTCGGAAAGCTCTAAAACGGAGGTGGAACCGACAAAGAGCTCACAAACAGCTTCCTTGATGGCGGTATATAAAGAACTTAGGCCCTTGGCGGCGGAAAGACGCCTGTGGATGGCGAGTTCCTTTTCGCTGTCTGTGCGGTCTTGGATAACCAGGGTGCGCAAAAGGGATAGATTTTCCAGTATCTTTCTCAAGACTGTGCGGAGCTTATCCATGTTTAAAGGAATAGAAAGAACGGAAAAGACTCCCTTAGCTACTAGATCCATAGCCTCGTCAAAGTCAGGGGTCCTGGTGAGGACCACCAGCTGGGTGGGGAGCTTGTGGCAGTGTGCCAGCTCCAAAAACTCTAAAGGATCTTTGAGGCCAGGGGTGTCGTCGGAAACAAGGATAAGGTCAGGTCTTCCCTCGGTTAAGAGCCTGCGGCCCTCTTCCAGGTTGTCGGCCCACATGAGCCTTGATGAAAAGGGGCGGATAGCGGCGCTTATTTTAGGTATATTGTCTCCCATGGCATCTACTACCAGGACTGTGCATTTAGACATCTTTTATTCCTCCAATTTATGTGTTGCCTTAGGGTCTAAATTAGCAATTACTGCCGATTCACTGTAAAGCACCTTTTGTGCCATTTTGCGTAAGGCAAAAATTGACGCCTAATTTTATTAGTGATTTCAATGACTTAAGCTATATGAGAATTTTCTGGAGCTTTCTCTAAATCTTTTTATGAGGAAAAATTGTACTTATTTATACTTTTAATGGAGGTTTAGCTAATGCTTTTGTCTATTAGTGGTGGATCTTTTGTCAGCGGCTGGTCCCAAGAGCCTATAAGGTGGGGCATGAAAATAGAATTCTCTACAGTTTGTGCGGCTTTTAGGTTAAAATGTAGAAAATTTCTAGGACTGTCAAAAAATTGACAGGGAAAAAAATCGCACACAATTTATAGTATTGTTATTGAATTTTCGAAAATGATTGGATATTTAAATGAAAATATTAGAAATAGTGCCCCTCTCCCTCCAAGGTGTTTTGGTCATTAGATTTCAGAGGTTTCAAGACGAACGGGGCTATTTTACAGAGCATTTTCGCCAGGAGGATTTTGACTCCATAGCCGGGCACTTGGGGTTAGAAAAGGTAAAGTTTCTCCAGGCCAATGAGAGCCGTTCCCAAGCAAAGGTTATCCGGGGACTGCACTTCCAGTGGAACCCCTACATGGGAAAACTTGTGCGCTGCACCTCTGGGCGCATGGTGGACCTGGCCTTAGACCTGCGTAGGGCATCTGGGTCCTTGGGCCAAATAATCCTCTATGACATGCCGTATCATCCGGAGGCTACTTTTCAAGAATGGATCTGGCTGCCACCAGGGTTTGCCCACGGTAACTATTACACCCAAGCTTCCACTATAGAATACTTCTGCACTGGCCAGTGGAACCCCGACTGCGAGGCGGGGATCTCACCTTTGGCAGAGGATATACTTTGGGATCTAGCTGACCCTAAGTTAAAGGCTGAGTTTGACTCTCTAGTAAATGAAAGCCCCATCTTATCGGCAAAGGACAAAGGGGGCCTAAGCTTGCGGGCCTGGTTAGAGGATCCAAGGAGCCAAAAGGTCTTCGGGAAGGACTTTAAATGAAAGCGCTGCTGCAAAGGGTAAAAAGGGCTAAGGTAAGCGTAGAAGATGAAATCCTAGGCTCTATTGGTCCAGGATTACTTGTGCTTTTGGGCGTGGCCAAAGGAGATACTAGAAAAAACGCCGAAAATCTGGCAGACAAAACCATTAACCTTAGGATCTTCGAAGATGAAAACGCTAAGATGAACCTTTCTGCCCTAGAAATGAAACTGGAGGTCCTAGTCATTAGCCAATTTACCCTTTTGGCCGATACCCGCCGCGGCAGACGGCCCAGCTTTGCCGGCGCTGCCCCTAGCCCAGAAGCTGAAGAGCTCTACGAGCATTATGCCAAAAGCATAGAAGAGCACCTAAAAGTGGCTAAAGGACGCTTTGGGGCCATGATGGATGTGGAACTCATAAATGACGGACCTGTGACCATCATGTTAGAAGATCCGCTTAGCTAGCCCCTCTTTCCATGGAGAGCGCTAGAAGTAAAAGTAATGTTTTCATGCGGTTTTTAAAGCCTGGCCCTTATCTAATGAAAGTATATCGAAGGGAGTAAAAATCAGCTGGCTAATTTTTTATTGTGGCAATTTTAGAGGGTCCAATGGCCTATGAAGGCTCGCTCCGTTTTAATCATTGCTTTTAATTATGCTACATTTTGAATTTTGCTAAAGTGGTTTTTGGAAAAATAAAAGCGCCAATCTTATAACCGCAAATATTAGTGTTAGGTTTAAGATGTAAAACGCCTAACCATGCGCATTTATTTTACACCCTCCCCTTTTAAGGGACACAAAAAAGCCCCCCTTAAGCTTAAGCTTAAGGGGGGCATGATGAAAAGCTAAACTTATTGTCTTAAGCTTACATCTGAATCCTTTGGATTTCCTGGTATGCGTTTAAGACTTTGTTTCTTACCTGCATGAGCATCTTGAATGAGGTCTCGGCTTTGCTCATAGAGATTAAGGTCTCATGGATATTTCCGTTGCGACCAGTGGCTAGCTCCTCCATAGCAGTCCTGGCTTGGAACTGCATGTTATTGGTTTTGTTAAAGGAAGCCTTTAAGTGGTCTACAAAGCCAGGTCTTTTGTCGCAGAGCTGACGGGTGCTGGGGGCCATGTCTAGACGGGGACTAGTGACAGTTGATGAGGGTACGCGCATGTTTTCTCCTACAATTTATCTTAAGAGGTCCAAGGATTTTAAGGCCATGTTCTGAGCAGCTGTAGCAGCTGTGATGTTGGCTTCATAGCTTCCTTTAGAAGAGATCATATCCACCATCTCTTGGACCACATTGACGTTGGGATAGAGGGCATAACCGAATTCGTCGGCATCGGGATGGGAAGGATCGAAGACCAGCTTAAAGTCCCTCCTGTCTTCCATGATCTCCCTCACTTGTACATCCTGAAGTTGACCGTCCAGGCGGGGCCGCTGTCCCCTGGGGCCACTAAAGTAGGGAGCGGTCTCAAATATTGGTACCTTGCGGCGGTAAGGGCCACCGTCAGGGGTGCGCGTGGTGTTCATGTGGCTTAAGTTCATGGCCACCATATTCATGCGTTGACGCTGGCTGGTTAATCCTGATTGACTTATATCCATTGAGTTAAGAAAATCCATAGTTATTACCTCGAACCGCCTTCGCCTATGGCGTACTTAAGAGTGTCAAATTCTTTGGCCAGCATCTGTACCGTGGTATTATATATCAGCTGGTTTTTTGTCAAAAGGGTCATTTCTTTGTCTATGTCAAGATTGTCGTCACCGTATTCGTCCCAACCATAGGGGGACATCTTTACGGCACCCCTGGCCTTTTCAAAGGCTCCGTTTATGTTCGTAGAGGAGATGTGCCTTGGATCTGTCTGACGCACATCCATTTCCAGGGCGTTTCCAGGAAGATTCCTGGCTAAGACTTTTTCAAAGTTAAGGTGTTTGGCCCTAAATCCAGGCACGTCTTTATTAGCCAGGTTGGTGGCTGTCATGTCGTGGCGTGCCAGACGGAGGCCCATAGAACCCTCCAGGATCTTGAACTGGTTGGTAAATAGGTTATTGTTGAAATCCCTAATCATGTTAGCTCCTAGGATAGATCCTTTTAGATATATCGTGGTGGGATACCAAAGCCCAAAGGCCATGCCAGAGCTTTAGCAAATCCAAGGCCAGTTTTTTCTCCCTTTTACCAGGGCTAAGCTGGGAATGCTTTTTGCGTTTCCAGGCTCTTAATTAGTAAGGCTCAATGCGGATTTAGTAAAAAATAGCACCTGGGCCTAAGGCTTTATTAAAGAGGCGTGTCACAAAGCCCTAAAGATTGTTTTAGCTAAACCTAGAGAACTTTAAATCTTAAGGCCTATCCAAGTGTAGGGCCTTATTTCAAGGGAAAATATCTTTTTACGGCCCCCTCACATAGCCCTGGAATTATTTAAGCACCATTGTAGGTTTTTTGAGCAGATTGAAGCTAAGAGCCTAGTAAGAATAGTAAAATTTACTAAAGCACCATAGAAGAGCTCTTTATAGCAAAAACCTAGAAATTATATCCCCATAATTTACATGGCTGAAAGGGGCAACGCCTTTTTGCGAGCTGGACTACTGCGAGGACTATACTTTCCTAGAGGAACCTCTTTCGCCCATCTCAACTTAAAAGCTATTCGCTTCGATTGCCTTTGAGGAAAGATGGCCTTTTTCAAGAAGTGGGTGGTAGACAGGGCCCTAGGAAAGCTTCTCGCTTATGCGTCACATCTGCCAAAGATATTATTGATAGGCAGAGGGGCCACAACATTGGAGGAGATAAGTTGCCACAGATAAACTTTAGGCTTATTTCTGACTAAAGACTCTTCTGCCCTTATCCTGGCTCTATTGTGGATAAATCGCATCTACCATATATGATGGCCTATAATCTTGATCTTGGCATTAAAGACCTTGGATTCGTTCTTGACAGAGGCCTGTTTCCACGTCCAATATTAAATTCATGGCCAAGGAAGGCTTCTGGTTCATTCAGGGGGTTCCAAAGCACTCTAAGACGACTTACCTGGCCAGGGTAGCCGTAGTCTCACAGAGTGCAAAGTAGCAGACGGGGTTTTACTAGGTTCGACTAAAGGCCGCTTCTAAGTGCGCCAAGCGTAATGAATGTCTACTTTTCCGAAGATCTGGAAAGACGCCAAAAAAATGAACTCATCCGCACTATCGAATTATTCGAGGAGATACTCGTCGAGGCATAAGAAGATGTCTTGCCGCGATGTTAAACGCCACAGAACCTACTTTTCAAAATATCTGAAAGAGGACGCTCTCCAGTATTTGAACTCAACTATAGTAAGATTGGCGATCTAACAAAACACTGTGGCATTTTCTGTCTGTTTTCCAACACAGGTTTGGATGCCAAAAGAGGCGCTCTCTAAATATCGCCGAAAAGACATGATTGAGAAGGGCATCTATGACAACAAGTGCCATATTGACATGTTGAGGCTGAGAACGCACCACACTTTGGTACCCTTTGGGAAACTTTTCTGCGGTTGTCGCCAGAGAGATTGGGCCAAACTTAAAAGAACGGCTGGAGTAAAGGCAAGCTGATAAGTCGGCTGGTCATATCTGAAAGGGATATTGGCTTATGAACCTTTTGAACAAATCACAACTGCACGTCTTAGAGCCTTTCGGCCTGGGAGAAGCTGAAATGAACAATACATCGCCAAGAAAATTTGAAACTTAGTTACGAAGGAAAGCGTAAACGAAGATCCGGTACGTTTATATATGCTAAAAATCTGGAGAGTTTAGGATCTAATAAGCGTAACAAATGTGAAAGGCTTTGTTCACTATCTAATTTTCCAAAAAAGATTGTGGCCTTCAAGCTAGATAAGCCCTGTGAAGATAAAATAAGCTAAAAGACCGCCGGCTATGGTCAGAATGTCTTTTCCCAGGGTTAAAGCCAAGACTAGGGCCACCAGAGCTGAGCCTAAGCTGGGGAGCAAAGGCTTATCCACGAAAAACTCCTGGAAGACCAGGGCGGATAGGACTGCAATGGGCACAAAGTCCATGGCCACCTCCAGTACCTTGGGGGCACTGGGGGGCTCTTGTGCTGCTAGAAAGATGGCCCTTAATAAAAAGGTACCCAAGGCAGCCAAGCCTACAGCTAGAAAATAGTTAAGGTTCATCTTAAGGCACCTTTTCTATTCTGGAGAAAATACCCGTTGCCACAACACCAACAGTTACGCCTATGGTAATAGCTGCTATGAGACCTAGGCCCAAGGGGAGCTTGGCTAAGAAAATGGCGGCAAAGCCCGCGGCTATGCCGGCTATTAGCTTAGGTGCCCTCCTGGAGGCTGAGGCCCTGACTACGGAGATTAGTAGAGTCAAAAAGACCATAGGTATGGCCATTTCTAAGGGCACGGTTTCCGGCAGGAAGGTCCCTAGAAAATAGCCCATGATCCCCATGCATTGCCAGCCTAGCCAGGTGGGCAACGCAGTCCCCAGATAGAAAAAGGTGGCGTTTTGCCACTTTTTTCTTAAAAAGTTGGCCATGCTAATGGAGTAGCTCTCATCCGTGAGGAAATAGGCCCGCACTAAGCCCCAAAAGAGGTTCTGAGGCTTATCCAAGTGGGTGACTAAAGACGAGCCATAGATAAGGAGCCTTAAGTTTACAGTAACTATCGTGAGGGCCAGGGCGAAGATGTTTACTCCGTCTTCCCAGAGGTTCAAAAAGATGAGCTGGGCGGAACCGGCGAAGATAGTAAGGCTCATGGAGACGGTCTCAAAAAAAGAAAGTCCCACGGCCCGGGCGGAGGCGCCGTAGATGAGACCAAAAGGCAACAATCCCACGAGGATAGGGCAGCCAGCTAGAAAGCCGGCTAGAAAGCTTTCGCGAGGGGTTACGCTGTCGGAGGGATCCGGCATCTAGCTTAAAAGCATGCGGTCAGAGACCTGGACCGGGCTTAAGGGGTGCGCCACCTCGAAGTGCTCTAAGAGATCCGGAACTGTAAGGGCGTTTTTGGTTTTCTCGTCAAAATCCAAAAGGATCTTTCCCTGATGCATCATAATGAGACGATTCCCGTTGTTTAAGGCCAGCGTCATGTTATGGGTTATCATTATCGTGGTCAAGTTGTCCTTTAAGACTAAGTCCTGGGTGAGTCGTATAACTAGTTCAGCCGTCTTAGGATCCAGGGCAGCTGTATGCTCGTCCAACAATAAGATGGTGGGCCGCACCAGGGCTGCCATGAGCAGAGACAAAGATTGGCGCTGACCCCCAGATAAAAGTCCCACCTTGTCATCTAGCCGCTTTTCCAGGCCCAGGCCTAAAAGGTGGAGGTTTTCTCGGTAGAAATCACGTTCTCGGCGGTTTATTCCCATGCGCAGGGTACGGGATTTACCTCGACGCATAGCTAAAGACATGTTTTCGACTATGGTCATGGAGGGGCAAGTGCCGGATAAAGGGTCTTGGAAGACGCGGCCTATCTGTTTAGCTCTTTTGTATTCCGGCAGGTGCGTGATGTCTACGCCTTTCAATAAGATGGTTCCCGCCTCAGGGAGGCTGGTACCGGCTATGCAACTCAATAAGGTGCTCTTGCCGGCTCCGTTAGAGCCTATGACGCAGATGAACTGTCCGGACAGGACCGAAAGGTCAAGGTCATCTATAGCCAGGACTTCATTGGGGGTGCCCCGGGAAAAATACTTGGTAAGCCCTTTTATTTTGAGCATGATTTCAAACGTTTTCTATTGTTGTAGGATTCTCGCAGCAAGGGGAAGACAAGGGCTAGGACCACAAGACTGGCTGTTATGAGGTTAAGATCTGAAGGCTCAAAGGAAAAGCCTTTGATCTTTAAGCGGAGAGCTACGGCTATGGCTAGACGGTAGATAATGGAGCCTAAAAGCACGCTTATGATAGTCGTCCATAACCTGCGCTTGCCGAATATGGTTTCTCCTATCACAATGGACGCAAGTCCAGCTACTATGGTGCCTACGCCCATGCCCACGTCCGCTGAACCCTGGTACTGGGCGATCAAGGCTCCAGAAAGGGCCACCAGGGAGTTGGAAATCCCCACCCCGATGATGATGGTAAAGTTGGTATTGACGCCCAGGGACGTGATCATGCGAGGGTTGTCGCCGGTGGCAACTAAGGCCTGACCGAACTCGGTGCGAAGGAACCAGATAAGAAGGGCTACCACCAGGACTGCAACAACCCCAAAAACAATGTTATAGACTAAATAGGATGGGAGATTCAAGGAGCGAAAGGGGTCAAAGACAGAGGGTTTACCCAAAAGGGCAATATTTGGGCTTCCTCCCATGACCCGGATGTTTATGCTATACAGGGCCGTCATGGTGAGGATGGAGGACAATAGATGGAGGATCTTAAGCTTAGTAGTCAAGACTCCAGTTATCATCCCGGCTAAAAAGCCTGCCATCATGGCTGGGATTAAAGCCAAATACGGATTTACTCCCTTAATGATGCAGACAGAGACCACAGACGCTCCCAGAGGGAGACTCCCATCCACTGTAAGATCTGGAAAATCTAGGATCCTAAAAGTTAAAAAGACCCCAAGGGCCATGAGGCCATAGACTAAACCTAGTTCTATGGCCCCGGTGAATGCGAAAAGAGTCACTGTAGAATTTCTTGCGCTTTATCAAGTACAGATTGGGGTATGTCGATACCCACTTGCTGTGCGTAGCCTAGGTTAACTATGAGCTTGTGATCGGTTTGATCTTCTACTGGAATATCCCTGGGAGAAATATTATCCACTAAGATTTTGGTGGCCATGCGGCCGGTCTGCTGGCCCAGTCCATAATAGCTAATGGAGTAGGTAGCTAAGCCAGCCTTGCGGATGGAATCATCTTCAGCAGGATAGATGGGGATCTTGTGCTCTAGACTCACCTTTATAATGGGTTCCAGGCTGGCGATGACTGTGTTGTCTGTGGGAAGGTAAATGGCGTCTACCCTGCCAATGAGACTTTGGGCTGCGGAATTGACATTGGCCGTAGAATCGGCTGTAGCTTCCACCAAGTTAAAGCCTAGATTAACGGCGGCATCCCGGGCCATATCCCTCTGGACAACGGAGTTCGCCTCTCCGGCATTATAGATGAACCCAATGTTTTTCGCTGTAGGCTGGATTTCTTTGATGAGGGCTAACTGGAGAGCTACCGGGTTCATGTCAGTGGTGCCGGTAATGTTGGCATCTGGAGCAGCAAGGGAAGGCACTAGGCCGGCATTGACTGGATCGGTAACAGCAGTAAATAGTATTGGAATGTCCTTGATCTTTTGGGCAGTCTGCTGGGCGCTTGGGGTAGCTACTGCTAAGATAAGATCTGGTTTCTCATCTATCATGAGGTTTACGATCTGAGTAACAGTAGAGTTCTTTGCCTGGGCATTGTGCTCGTGGTAAGTGACCTCGATGTTGTTGGCCTTCAGCTGATCCTTGAAGCCTTCAACTGCGGCGTTTAAGGAGGGGTGTTCCACATACTGGTTAATGGAAATTGTGTAGGCTTGAGCAGAAATTGATAAGCCCAGGAAAAAGGCAAAACATGCTAAGAAAAGGCTTTTGACTTTAGTCATAACTTTTTTTGTAGGCGGCAGTAAATGCCGTCAACACCTCCCGCTAGATTGTTTTGTGTTTTTTTATCACGCACATCAAGATATAGCGCATCAGGGCCCTTGGTTTAAGGGCAGGTTAAGGGTTAAGGCTGTTGTTCCGCAATAATAAGCATTTTAGGGCCCTGAAGTCAACCTTGAGGATTCAGTCCTAAATATATCTAAATATTATCATTACTGAGCATTATTTCCAAAGGGTCCATTTTTTAGCCAGAGGCTCCAAAAGGTGCCCTTAGTTTAATTTCCTAATAAGGGAAGTCTAGAAAGCCAAGCTTAAGGGGTATTGGCATTTGTGAGCTAAGGTTTTTAAAATAAGTGACCAGAGTTACCTTTCAAGTTAGAATAATATTCCGTAATCTGGATTTTATCTAAGTTTTGTCTTCCAGAAAGGACTCCTACAAAGGGAACCCGGGGCAAAGACTTAGGAAAACCAAAGCTACTGGCGCACGTAGGAAAAGAGATAGAGTCCTAAAAGGAGAAAGAAGCAGTTGGGGAGCCAAGCCGAAAGGAATGGCGGCAGGAATCCGGCATAACCTATAGTGCGGGAAAATTCCAGGGTGACTAGGTAAATAAAAGAGAGTATGAGGCCTGGGACCAGGCCCATAGCCACAGATCCCCCTTTTTCCCGCCAAAAACCAATGGGGATTCCCACCATGAGCATGATTAAGGTTATAAAAGGCCTGGAGAACTTAAACTGTAGATCCACCATCTGGTGTACTGGATAGAAGCCTTCTTTCTGGAGGAGCCGGATATTTTCCCTAAGGGCCCGGAAATCCAATTCATCGCTATTGGTCTCTGATTGGCTTCCTAAACCAGGTGCCGGGGCAGGAAAGTCTTCTAAAAAGAGCCTTTCTAGCCTCTGGAAGGTGAAATATCTGTCGTCATCCCCCTTGAGGCCGTGGTAGTCTTTCACTTGCACCCCCTCCAAAAGCACGCCCCCGTCTTGGAAGTAGGCAACTTCAGCCTCTAGGCGTCTTTTTAAAAAGAGGTCTTCATCCATCAAAAGGATGGAGACGCCTTCGGCCATGGATTTCGTCTCATCGTAGGAGTTGAAGTGTTCGATTAACCTTATATCCCTAGTCCATACGTCCTGGATCACTTGCATAGAATTTTCAGGCCTGCGACCACGGACCTGTCCCTCCCAGATCTCATTGGCAATGGCGTTGGTGGTGGGGGTAACTAAGTTTCCTAAGACAAAGACGAGGCCGCAGAGGACCAAGCCTGTCCCTAGAAAGGGGATGGAAAGGCGCCATAAGCTCACCCCACTACCTTTAAAGGCCACTATCTCCGAGTTGCGGGCTAAGAGCATGAGGGTAATAAGGATAGCGGCAAGGGAGGCCACTGGGATCAGCAAAATGATTATATTGGGGATCTGAGCGGCAAAATAGGTCAGGATATTGACCACGGGTATCTCATGGGTCATGAAGTCTGAGATCTTTTCAATGAAGTCCACCACAAGAAAGAGCGTCAAAAAGCCCATAAGGCACAGGAACATGTTGCGCAAAAAGAGGCTTACCAAATAGCGGGTGATGACACTCATTTGTTTGCCTCAGCTTTCTTTAGGTTAAAGGACCTTATTCGGGTCATAATCCTTCTAATGGTAGCTTCCGGGTCAATGGCAGCAGAGCGGTTTATACCCTTTAAAAGAAGGAGTGCAGTTATAAGGGCTAAGACATTGGAGAACCAAACTGCCGGGCCGGGAGGGACTAACCCAGTAGTCCCCAGGGACCAGCCTATAGAGAAGACAGAGTAATAGACTATGAAGATAAAGAGTCCCACCACCAGCCCGAAATTTCTGCCTCTGGTGCGGAAACTAGCACCCAAGGTCATGCCGATGAGCGCCATGATTAAAGCTGCCACAGGAAAGGCAAAGCGCCTGTGGTATTCCAAGGGATAGTTGTACCAGTCTTGAAAGCCCTGGGCTTTTCTTATTTCTCCCTCCGGGATGAGCCTATCAGTTGGGAATTCGGATCTGCCCAAAACTAAACTGTTTTCCTCGTTACTGAATTCTGGACCAGGGGAGAGTTTGAGCTCATAGGTGTCAAAAAAAATACTATCCACGCTTGTGGAGTTTTTGTGCACCCTATCTATTACCCCGCTTATGAGACGGAAGAGCAACAGTCCCTCATTGTGATCTATATCCAATATCCCTTCTTGGGCCACTATAAAGGTATTTTCATCCTCCAGGCGTTTGTCGTTTATCACGATGTTGGTCATGACTTCGCCAGCGCTGTGGAGCTGGCCTACATAGATGGTAAGACCTGGAAAGTCCCGTACGAAGACCTGCTCCCTTATGGCTAGATCCGCCCTAGCCTTGGCCAGGACCAGGATCTCGGAGCGGAAGCGCAAGTTGGAGATGGGAGTGAGATAGATATTGAAAAAACCTGTGAGCAGCAAGGCCACAAGCCCAAACCAGAGGACAGGGGGTAAAAGTTGGTAGAGAGATACCCCTGAGGCTTTTAAGACAGTTATTTCCGAATCTGCGCTCATGCGCAAAAAGGTAGTAAGAGGCGCGAGCAGCGAAGCCATGGGTATGGACATGCTGAGCATCTTGGGCATGACCAATAAGAAGATCCAGATTATTTCCTTAGTTGAGACTCCGCCTGTCACCACGAGATCTGCCAAACTCATGATGCGTGCCATTAAAAGTATAAAGGTAAATACAGCGAGGTATATCAGAAAAGAGGGTATGGTCTCCCAAAGTATAGAGCGTTTTATAATGGATTTATACATTTAGGAGATCTAGCCTAGCTTTCTGTTTAATTAGAGGCAGTAAAACCTCTGTTGGCTTTTAAATAATAGATTTATAGATTTAAGGATAATCTTTCTTTAAGAAGTATTGCCTCTTTGATATTGGGCCACCATCCTATTGTGCTCAGCTAAGGTCTCGGAGAAATGGTGAGTGCCGTCGTTTTTCGAGACAAAATAGAGATGCTTTGTCTTGGAGGGATTTAAAACCGCCTTTATGGCGGCTTCTCCTGGACTGGCTATAGGTCCTGGCGGGAGACCATCAATAATATAAGTGTTGTAGGGATGGGGAGTCTCCAAATCCCTTCTTGTGAGGTTCCCGTCAAAGTTAACTAAACCGTAAATGACCGTGGGATCCGTCTGGAGACGCATTTTTTTTTGCAGGCGGTTAAAGAAGACAGCAGCAATAAGAGGGCGTTCACTGGCAACTCCCGTCTCCTTTTCCACAATGGAGGCAAGGGTCACAACTTCATTGCGTGTAAGTCCCCTAGCGGCCGCCTCGGCTTCATATTTATTCCAGATCTTGAAGAACTGGTCCACCATGGCCTTGGCTATAGCCCTTTGGCTCATACTCTTGGGAAAATTATAGGTTTCAGGAAAGAGATAGCCTTCTAAGGTGTTGGTATCCAAACCAAGGGATCTAATAAATTCCTGGTCATGGCACAAGGCCCAGAAATCCTGGGCAGAGCCAAAGCCCGAAGCTTCTACAGCCCGGGAGATGTCTGCCATGTTCCATCCCTCCGGGATAGTAAAGGGATAGAATTTAAAGTTGCCTTTCACCAGGGTGGCTATGGTCTCCCAGGTGTTTTTGGAGGGGTCTAGGGCCTGCTCTCCTGCTTTAATGCCCACTTGTTGGCGAAGTCGTGATTTTATGCGGATAGCTAGGACAAAGGCGTCTGCATCCCTAATGACTCCAGCTTCATAAAGGAGTGAGGCTATTTGTGGATAAGAGGCCCCCTGAGGGATGGTAACTAAGATTTCGCGGCTAGTCTCTTCGGGAGGTGCCAGTTTTTGGCTGTAATTTAAAACTTCCACAAAACCGAATATTAAAAGGCCGACTAATATTAGACCCGTAAAGCCCATTATCCGAGAGAACAAAGAGGGACCGGTTTTAATCTTTTCTTTGGACTTTTTATCTTTGGGTACTATGTTAAAAATGCTCTTCATTTTCGTGTTTTATTTCTAATCCAGCTATTGATCTTCGGTGCGTTTTTGCTTTAAATACCTTTCCAGGATGATAGCCGCGGAAAAGGAGTCTATTAGTTTACTACGCTTTTTGAGCTTGACTTTAGCCTCTTCCATAAGCTCCATAGCCTCTACGGTAGTGAAGCTTTCATCAATAGTTTCTATGGGAATATCGAGGACTTTCCGCAGTTCCGAAGCCAAAGCCAGGGCTTTTTGGGCGGCTATGCCTCTGGACCCGTCCTTGGCCAGGGGGAGTCCCATAGCCAATTTTTCCGGTTTGTGTTCTTGGATAAGCTCCTTTACTCTTTGGAGGAACCTCTGGTGGGGTCTTCTGGGGATAGCAACTAGGGGGCTCACTATGATGGCCCCGGGATCGCTAAGCGCCACCCCCACTACCTGGGTTCCAGGATCTAGGGCCATGTATCTAGGCATAAGTCCTCGCGAGCTAAAGGACAAATTTTAGCACTGGAGCCCATTTTTCACAAGCTGAATTGAGGCCCTAGGCTAAGATCTCCGCTTTGCTTAGTAAGTCCAGTTCTTTTGGAAGCATTTTTCGCCCATTAAGAAGCAATATTTTATAAGTCAGATAGTAATAATAATAGCTTAAAATATTTAATTTATTATGTGATTAGTTTTTTAATATATTATAAGATTAATTATAGACTATTTATATTTAATTATAGTGGCAGTTGAGTTAATTTTTTTTTACAAAAAAATTTGTATTGAACCTTGATTTTTTGTAGGTAACTACCTATATTAATGATGAGGTAAAATTTCCTGAAAAGAAAAATATGTCCTTTTAACTCTAACTTTTTATTCCACCTATACATTTTACGAAAATCAAAGCAATTCAAAGGTTTTAGATATTTTACCTATTTTTTTGATTTTAATACTCATATCTTATTGATGGAGGTTTAGGATGACAGACAATAATTGGCCACCTTACGACCCGAAGAAGCCAGGGTCAGGGCCGCAAGGGTGGAATCAACAGAACCCGCAGCAGCCTTACAACCAGCAGCAGGGCTCTTTTGCTCAGAACCCACAGCAGCCTTACAATCAGCAGCAAGGCTCTTTTGCTCAGAATCCGCAGCAGCCCTACAATCAGCAGCAAGGCTCTTTTGCTCAGAACCCGCAGCAGCCCTACAATCAGCCGCAGGGCTCTTTTGCTCAGAACCCGCAGCAGCCGTATTACCAGCAGCCGCAGGGCTCTTTTGCTCAGAACCCGCAGCAGCCGTATTACCAGCAGGATCCCTATAACCAGAATCCGCAGCAGCCTTACTACCAGCAGGATCCCTATGCACAGAGCCAGTACGGTTATGCACAGCCTTACACTCAAGCTGGGATAGTTACCACCACCGAGGGGGTATTCTTCCAGAGGATCTACACCTGGATGTGCATCGCTGTTGCTGTATCAGCCTTAACCGGTTATCTGCTTGTACAATCTGATAGCTGGTTAGAATTTCTCTTCTATAACAAGTACGCCTGGATAGGGATTGTAATCGTCCAGTTTGGAATCGTTTTGGCTATCGGCTATCTGTGCGAAAAGGTGTCCGCCGCAGCTGTAAAATTCCTGTTTTTACTTTTTGCTGTTTCCATAGGGGCGACCATCTCAGTTGTCCTCATAGTTTATCCGACCCCTATTATTAATAGGGCCTTTTTCTGCGCCGCTGGCGTTTACGGAGCTATGGCTCTTTATGGCGTCATGACCAAGAAAAGCCTTCAGGCCTGGGGAACTTTCCTTTACATGGGCCTTTGTGGTCTTTTAATCGCTATGATAGTGAACCTTATCTTCGGTGGCAGAATGCTGGATTTCATCATCTGCGTGGTGGGAGTAGTTATCTTTGCCGGACTAACCGCCTATGACCACCAGAAACTTAGAGTAATTTATGCCGGTGGCTTTCAAGATGCGGAGGAGGAATCCAAGGCGATAACTTTGGGGGCTCTGGAGCTCTACTTGGATTTCGTAAACATTTTTCTTTTCCTAGTAAGGCTTTTTGGCGCTGATGATTAAATGCACTATTAACCAGAGCCGATAGTTTAACGCCAGGGTGGTAAAGAATCTTATGCCCTGGCGTTTTTATTATTTTTGCTGAAACCACGCATCGCAATGCATTTAAGGCAACCTAAAACCAGTTGCCTTTTGATGAATAGTGAAAAAGAAATACTTTCTAGCTATAGTCATAGTTTTGATAGCTGTGTCACTGATTGAGGTGGGGATTTTAAGCCTCTTGGTAGCCATGGCCTACCATGCCATGAAAGGGAGCATAGTTACTTTAATTACAGGCTCTCTTATGGTGATTTTGGGGGTAATAGGTGTTGTTGGTGCCAAAAGGCTATTTACGAAAAAAGAGGACAGCAAGTCGAAAGGTATCTATTAGGGAACCCTTTAAGACCTAATTTGATTTTTTGCCTTAGAAAGTCCTGTTTGGGCCTCAATGACCCCAAACTTCTTCAAATTCATAGGATCCTGCTCTGTAATTGAGGCAACATTCCATATTTCCGGCTATTACCTCCTGCGCCGCTTTTTATCTACCCTCTAAACTAAGTTGACTCTAGGGTAAGGCTATCTTGAGTTAAATTAGGTCCTTGCCTTTTCTGCACCAATTAGCTCCTAAAAGTCTGTTTATCGTACCTTAAGGTAAAATAGAATTATAAAAATCCTAACGAGGGTATTCGTCTTTAAGGGGGCTGGCTTTGAAAGAGGCACCATTAAAATGGCAAAAAAAACAGCAAATTTTTTTCATGTGAACATGAGCTTCTTCTCTAAAGCATAGGTTCTATTATGGTTTTCGTCATTGCCAGGGTCAAAATGTAAGAAATTGTGTAACACTGACCCATATGGCTGAACTTATGACACCTTATAAATAAAAAGTTGCATATCCATCTGCTTTGGTGCTTAGTACTTAGTCTATAGTAAGGTTTCTCATTGAAATTCAAATTAAAGCGATAACATGCTGAACTATCACAAAAACAACTTGAAAAAAAGAAAATTTTTGCCATATCATACTATATTAGTGTTTTTTGCAATTTTAGGCTGTTATTTGCTTTTTAATGTTATTGTATACCCAAATGATATCTTTTCTCAAAATCAAAATCCCAACAAATGGTCTGGCGCTACTATTTCATTACTTAGTTCATGGAATTATGAGTCATTAGATGCTAATCTTGACAAGCTTCGTTTGGAAGCATTAGATTTGACTGTTGATGGAATATACTATAAAGCTAAAGATAGTTGGAAAGAGCTTGCTTCTAAAACAGAAAATAACTATGGACCTGAGGATTCTAGGACAATAGGCGCCAATGTAAGATTAACATATATTCTTATGTTGTCAGGTGAATATGAAAACGCTATAAAATTAGCAGAAAAAATAGCTCCAAATATTATATTACTGTTTGGAGAGGATTCTATAGAACACATTTTAGTTATGGAGGCTGTAGGTTTAGCTAATAAGCATTTACAAGAATTTGAGAGAGCCAAAAATATACTTGAACAAAATACGGCTTCATGCATGCATCTTTTTGGTGATAACAGTCGTGAAACATTATCTGCAAAAACTAAACTTAGTGAAATATTGCCACTAACAGGCCAAGTTGAATTAGCAGAGCAAAACTTAAGGGAAGTCAAAAGTGCTCAGGAATCCCAATTTGGAGCAAATGATCCAGATACTCTTGATACAAGTTTAGCTTTAGCTATTTTATTATTCAACAAAAATGAGATAGAAGAGAGTAAAAAATTAGCTGAAGATATTTTTCCAATCGCAAAGCAAATTTATGGTGATACTCATCCATTCATTTCTCAAATTGTATCACTTGAAGCGTTTATTGAATATTCTCAAGGAAATATCGAAAAATCACTAACTCTGTTGATGCAGGTTGCTAATATTGAGTCACAAACCTATGGAGTCGATCATCCTTGGTACTGGAACACAATTGCTTATATGGCCAATCTATATGGTAAACAAGAAGACTACGAAAAAGCTATTGAACTATTACAAACTGTTATAGATGCTAGAGAGAGAATTCTTGGTTCATTAAATCCAGATACCATTTCAGCTAAATACGAATTAGCTGACATCTATTTGTTACTACAGGATTACGCGAAAGCCATAAGTCTTTACAACGATGTCATTGAAGCATACCAAGGCGGCTTAGGAGATAAGCATCAAGAAACTTTAGTCATATTGCAGAAATTAATTTCTGCAAAATTTTATCAGGCTCGTAATTATCAGTTGTTAGTAGAATTTGAGAAAGCTATATCACTCTATAATGAAGTAATAGAATTGGAAGCAGTGAATGTCGTAAAAAGAGAATTTACCATGTCAGCTAAAATAAATTTAGCTGACATTTATAATTCGCTTGGAAAGTTTGACATGGCAATAGCATTATATAAAGAAATTATAGACGAAGCTGAAAAAGCACAAAACAGTAATTTTCATGATATTATCATTTATAAAAGATCTTTAGCTGATGCTTATGAATCAAATGGCGATTATGAGTTAGCAAAATCACTCTACATTGAAGTTCTTCTTGTCATGGAACAGGAGTTTGGTCCAGATGATCCAAAAACTCTTAAGACTAAACATAATCTAGCTTTCACATATTATAAGCTTGGTGATTATGCTCAAGCCGAAAAACTCTATAATGAGGTCCTTGAGGACCAAGTACGAGTATTGGGGCCCGACGATCCAAATACCGCTTTAACAGCTTTCAATTTAGGTTATTTACATTATCAGAATAAAAATCTTGAACTAGCTATTTTTTATACCAAAATTGCTGTGAAATCCACTCAGCTAAATAGAATAAGTAACTACAATTTATCAAAAAATTTACAAGAGAAATATGCAAAAAAATTAGAATATCGCTATCATTTTCTTGTTACCTTACTAACAGAAGCGGGGCGTATTCAAGAAGCACAAGAAGTAATATCTCTTATTAAGATGGAAGAAATTGAAAATATTAATGCAACTCTAGAAAAATTTGCGCCTGATATAATAGATGGCGAGAGACAATTGCATGAAATGTATGAAGCTCTTAGTGAGTATGATGATTCCAATGAATCTGGAGAAATACCTTATTTTTTACTATATCCAGATAGAGAAGCTTTTTTGGCCCAGTATACTATGGAGAATCTTTTTAGAGATACACCAGAAGGTCCAGCAATAGATAGATTTTTCAACATCACTAATTCTTTGGCATCTTTAGCTTTAGAGCGGAGATCCCTCATTAATAAGATGAGTACTGGCGGAACTTTAACCGACAATGAAACGCAACGTCTAGAAGTACTAGATGTGGAAATAGAAGCTGCTAATTCAATATTTTGGGATTTTTGCTATGATGAGCTTCCTACAATCCTTGTAGAAGCAAAAAATGTGGATTCAGATAAAATTGAGAATTTAATAAGTCTTCAAGAAACTCTTTTAAATTTAGGTCCAGCTACCGTTTTGATTCATACCGTGGCATCAGATGAGAAGCTTTATCTCTTTTTGACTACTCCTGACCTCCTTATCGTAGCTAAAAGTGAAATCTCAAGAATTCAATTGACAACAAAAATTCAAGAGTTTTACGCGCTTTTGAATAATCCTCAGCTTGACCCTAGAGATATGGCGAAAGAACTATACGATCTTATTATTGCTCCAATAAGCTCTGAGTTGGAAGGAGCAAAGGCTGAAACCATTATGTTTTCATTAGATGGACCTTTGCGGTATATTCCTATGTCAGCGCTTTATGATGGTGAAAAATGGTTAGTAGAGAAATATTCCATTGCGCTTTTTGTTGATGCCGCTAGAGATAAATTGAAAGATCAACCCATATTAACGCCTCTTGCAAATGGATTTGGAGTTACAAAAGCATTTCAAAATTATCCAGCGTTAGATGGAGTATTGGATGAGCTGAATGCTATCATAATAAATGATGATGTTCAAACTGGATTATTAAACGGCAACATTTATCTTGATACAGATTTTACAAAAGATACCTTAAAGGATGGCTTACGATCAGGAGCTTCGGTTATTCATATTGCAAGTCATTTTCAATTTGTAATGCCAGATGACGTTTCACGTGATAATTCCTATTTGCTCTTAGGCAATGGCGAATTTCTTACCATAGCTAATATAAGAAGAGAAATGGATTTTAAAAAACTCGACCTTTTAACTCTATCCGCTTGCAATACCGGCAGTGGCATTATAAGCGGTAATGGCATAGAGGTTGAAAGTTTCGGTGCACTGGCTCAGAAATTAGGTGCAAAAGCAGTCCTTGCCACGCTTTGGCCAGTCAACGATACATCCACTGGAATTTTAATGTCAAATTTTTACAGAATTCGTTATGAAGGAAACACAATGGACAAGGCTTCAGCTTTGAGACTTGCCCAGATTGAACTCATGAGTGAGAGGAGTAACGCGCAACCTAATAAAAGAGGCATTGTTCTTGCAAGCTTTGAGTCTATTAAAATGCCTGCGGCAAAACCGTGGGAGGGCAAAGGCTTTTCTCACCCCTACTATTGGGCTCCGTTTGTACTCATGGGTAATTGGAAATAATCGCTTTCTAAATTTAATTTCACCCTTTTGCTTATAGACTAAAATCAACTAGATGTTTCTCAAATGTAGGCTATTTGAGGCTAACTCTTTTCTCGTTTCAGGCACCATTTGACAACATATTAAGGTCATGACTTTCAAGTAAACATGTTATAATTTCTGGTTCTACATTTAAAAGCTAAACACATTTGATAAATTAATCAGCTATTCCATAGATAAATTTTTGAAACAAGTTGTTAACTCACAAAAATTGGTAGTAAATTTCACAGATCAAACTGTGAATTAAAATTTCATCGGCTATATAATTTTTCTTACGCATGGTGCTTTACATATGGACATCATCAATCACCCACAATTGTTACTTGTAAAAGATTCCTACCATGATACACATTCTTTAGTCTTATCACCAAGAGGTTTTATTCAAACAACTATTTCAGAATTACGAACCGAGGCTAATAATGGGAACCCTGAAGCACAGTGTGTACTTGGTAATTATTATGATAAAGGAATAAATGTAAACCAGGATTATTGTAAAGCTGTAGATTGGTATCGGAAATCAGCGGAGCAAGGCTATCCGGTAGCACAGGTTTTGCTTGCTTTTTTGTATCTTCAGGGATTTGGCGTTCCCAAAGATTATACGCTATATGTAGAATGGTTACGCAAATCCGCAGAGCAAGGTTATTATATGGGTCAGTTTCATCTGGGTGTTGCATACATTTTGGGAATAGGTGTTACGCAGGATCATAAGCAAGGTGCCGATTGGTATCGTAAAGCAGCTGAGCAAGGTTTCGCATACGCACAATATGGTCTAGCCAGATACTATTTGCTTGGCCGTTATGTCTTTCCCCGGGATTTTAAACAAGCTGTTTATTGGTTGCGTAAAGCAGCTGAGCAAGGCCATGACGAAGCACAACATGATCTTGGTATTTCCTATAAACATGGATTTGGTGTAGAACAAGATATCGCTAAAGCAAAATATTGGCTTCAAAAAGCTGCTGACCAAGGTTTCAAATATGCCCAGTGGGAACTTAACGAAATGTAATAACATATATCTTACCTTAATTTTCAAGCTCTTTAGTTTTACTCTCTAAAAGAGTAAGCTGTAAGAATCAATTTTTGAGCACTATGAATAACACATTGATTGTGGTATTAAAGCAATAACTTATTGTTCAACATATATTACTTATAGCTTCTAATCATGCTATATAAGAAGTTCAGTATCAAATATAGTTAGGATATTTCTGACGTATAATAATTTATA